>JBOGIE010000219.1:0-5196 GCA_050742435.1 Acidimicrobiales bacterium
TACTCCCACATGAGCGAGACGTGGAACCTGGCCGAGGCCATGGAGGCCCTGTCCCAGCTCACCACCGAGGAGATCCTCGACCTACGGGCCGTCACCTCGGTGCTGCACCTGCCCTCGGGCGGGGCCGAGCTCGACTACCCGCTCCAGCCCAAGGGCTACCGGCTCCTGCACCGCATCCCCCGCATGCCCGAGGTGGTGATCGAGGCCATCGTCGCCCGCTTCGGCACCCTCGACAAGATCCTCGACGCCGACGTGAAGGATCTCGACGAGGTCGAGGGCGTGGGCGCGTCGCGCGCCCGGGCCATCAAGGAGAACCTCTCCCGCATCGCCGAAGGCACCGGCTTCGACCGCTTCTGAGCGTGCGCCCGCACGGCGTCCGGCCGGGCGGTCTTTGGCACAGCGGCCGGATCCCTGGCACTCTGGAGAAGTTCCTTCCGTCCGTCTGATCTGGGAGTTGTATGGCCTTCGATGTAGGTGACAAGGTCGTCTACCCCCATCACGGGGCGGCTGTGATCGAACGGCGGGAGCGGCGGGACGCATTTGGCGCCGACCGGGAGTACCTCGTCCTCCGGCTGGCGTACGGCGACCTCACCCTCATGGTCCCGGCCGACAACACCGACGAGGTGGGGCTGCGCGAGGTCATCAACGACGAAGAGGTCGAGGAAGTGTTCGCCGTCCTCCGCAAGAAGGAGGCGCGGATGCCGACCAACTGGTCCCGCCGGTTCAAGAACCACGTGGAGAAGCTGAAGTCGGGTGACATCTACCAGGTGGCCGAGGTGGTCCGGAACCTCTCCATCCGCGAGAAGGACAAGGGGCTCTCGGCCGGCGAGAAGCGCATGCTCACCAAGGCCCGCCAGATCCTGGTGTCCGAGCTCACCTTCGCCCTGAGCGTCACCGAGGAAGAGGCCGAGAAGAAGCTCGACGAGGCCCTGCCCTAGCCTGCCCTGGTGGGCATCTGGGCGATCGTCGTGGCCGCGGGGAGCGGCTCGCGATTCGGCGGCCAGAAGCAGTTCGAGACGCTCGAAGGACGACGCGTGGTCGACTGGGCCATCGCCGCCTGTCGCTCCGTCGCCGACGAGGTGGTGGTCGTGGTGCCCTCCGACCGTCTCGACGACGAGACGTTCGGCACCGACTTCGTCGTCGGCGGAGGTGTCACCCGCTCCGCCTCGGTTCGCTGCGGCCTCGACGTGGTCGAGTCCTCGGCCGAGGTGATCGTCGTCCACGACGCGGCCCGGCCGTTCGCCGCGCCGGCCCTGTTCGAGGCGGTGGTGGCCGCGGTCCGGGACGGGGCCGACGGGGCGGTGCCGGGCGTCCCCCTGGCCGACACGGTCAAGCGGGTGGCGGGCAGCCAGGTGGTGGCCACCCTCGACCGCGACGAGCTGGTGGCCGTCCAGACGCCCCAGGCCTTCACCGCCGCCGCCCTGCGGCGGGCCCACGCCGGCGCCGGCGAAGCCACCGACGACGCCGCCCTGGTGGAGGCCGCGGGCGGGCGGGTGGTCGTCGTCCCCGGGGACCCGGCGAACACCAAGGTCACCCTCCGCTCGGACCTTGGGTGACATGAGAGTCGGGCTGGGGTTCGACGTCCACCCCTTCACCGACGACCTCACCCGTCGCCTGATCCTGGGCGGGGTGGAGCTCGTGGGGGAGCCGGGCCTGGCCGGCCACAGCGACGCCGACGTGGTGGCCCACGCCGTGGCCGACGCCGTGCTCGGGGCCTGCGGGCTCGGCGATCTGGGCCAGCACTTCCCCGACACCGACCCCGCCTGGGCCGGGGCCGACAGCCTGGCCATCCTGGCCGCGGTGGCCCGGCTGGCCGGCGAGGCCGGCTGGTCGGTGGGCAACGTCGACTGCACGGTGGTCCTGGAGGCCCCCAAGCTGGCGCCGTACCGGGCCGAGATGGCCCGCCGGCTCGGGGACGCGGTCGGCGCCGAGGTCAGTCTGAAGGCCACCCGGGCCGAGGGGCTGGGCGCCATCGGGCGGGGAGAGGGGGTGGCCTGTTGGGCCGTCGCCCTGGTCGAGCGCACGTAGGCCGCGAGCGCGAGCCCGCCGCCAGGCGGGGCTTGGGCGGCGAGCAGGTCGAGGGACGCCAGGCGGTGGCCGAGCTGCTGGCCGCCCGCCGGCGCCCGGTGGTCGACGTCTGGATGGCCCAGGACCTGAGCCGGGCCCCGGTGCTGGAGCGCATCGAGGCGCTGGCCGGGGAGGCCCGCGTCCCCGTCCGGCGGGTCAGCCGCAGCCGGCTGGAGGCCGAGGCCGCCACCGACGCTCCCCAGGGTGTCCTGGCCCACGCCCGCCCCCTGCCCGAGGCCGAGCTCGACGACCTGGCTCGCCAGCCCCGCGCCTTCCTCCTCGCCGTCGACGGCGTCACCGACCCTCACAACCTGGGCGCGGTGCTGCGCAGCGCCGAGGCGGCCGGCGCGACGGGGGCGATCCTGGGCCGTCACCGCGCCGTCCACGTCACCCCCACGGTGGCCAAGGCGGCCGCCGGCGCCATCGAGCACGTCCCCATGGCGGTGGTCCCCGGCCTGCCGGCCGCCCTGGCCCGGGCCAAGGAGCTGGGGTGCTGGGTGGTGGGCCTGGCCGAGGACGGCGACCGGTCGCTGTTCGACGACCTCCCGGTGGCCACCGAGCCGATCGTCGTGGTGGTGGGGTCGGAAGGCGCGGGTCTGTCCCGGCTCGCTCGCGCCCGTTGCGACGTGGTCCTCAGCATCCCCATGCGGGGCCGCCTGCCGTCCCTCAACGTCAGCGCGGCGGCCGCTCTCGCGCTGTTCGAGGTCAGCCGGCGACGATAAGAGACCATTGACACGGGCCCATCCCGTGGCTAGAAAGTGGCACCTCGCTCTAGTCATTTTTCACCTACTGACCACGATCCTCTTTGCCGTCGCAGTAGCCAGGAGCCCGGATGCCCCAGCCCAGCGCCCTCTCCGCCGAACGAACGGACGAGGACCTGGTGAGCCTGTTCCACGAGGGTGACCTCGAGGCCCTCGACCTCCTGCTGACCCGCTACCGCCGCTTCGCCCGGGCCAAGGCGCGGGGCTACTTCCTGGCCGGGGGCGACACCGACGACATCGAGCAGGAAGCCATGATCGGCCTGTTCAAGGCCATCCGCGACTTCCGCCACGGCCAGTCGTCCTTCCGGGCCTTCGCCGAGCTGTGCATCACCCGGCAGATCATGACGGCCATCAAGTCCGCCTGCCGGCAGAAGCACCAGCCCCTCAACCGGTACGTCTCGCTGTGGGGCCTGCGGATGATCGACGACCCGTCCGAGCGCCTGGTCGAGGAGCTGTTCGACCAGCGGGTGCCCGACCCGGCGGACGAGGTGGTGTCGCTCGAGGGCCAGGCGGCCATGCGCACCGCCCTGGTGGCGCTGCTGTCCAGCCTGGAGGTCGACGTCCTGCGCCTTCACCTCGACGGCTGCTCGTACCAGGAGATCAGCGACCGCCTGGACCGGCACGTGAAGGCGGTCGACAACGCCCTGCAGCGGATCAAGCGCAAGCTCGAGGCCCACCTGACCGCCGCCCCGGCGGCCGAGCGCGCCCCCGCGGCCTGAGCCGCTCACCTGTCGAGTCGCCCACCTCTCGAGCCGGTGGTCGGATTCGAACCGACGGCCTGACGATTACAAGTCGCCTGCGCTACCGGACTGCGCCACACCGGCGGAAAACCCCACGGTAGCCGGGGGGTCCTTGACCTGGGTGCGCGAGAGGGGCAGCCTGGCACGGATGCCTCTCACCGATCGCGACCGCGCGATCCTCGACTACGAGCGCACCTGGTGGTCGGAGCCGGGGCCGAAGGGAGCGGCGATCCAGGCTCGGTTCGGCGTCTCGCCGGCCCGGTACTACCAGCTCCTCGGCGAGCTGATCGGCTCGCCCGAGGCCGCCGCCTACGACCCGCTCGTCGTCCGCCGCCTGCGCAAGCTCCGGAGCAACCGCCGGCGGGCCCGGATCGAGGGCGGCCGCACCGCACAGCCCCCGGGCCGGTGAACGACCGACGGAGAGGGCCGGCGTACCGCGGTGCCGGCGGCGGCGCGGGGGGCCCGGCCGGGCAGGGCAACGCCGGTGCCCGCGGCGCCCTGCTCCTGGCCGTGGCGGTGATCCTCGGCATCGTCCTCCTCCAGCAGTTCGACAGCGACATCGACACCGGCGGGCAGGTGGCCACCGACGCCTCGCAGACCGACGACGAGACCAGCACCACCGGGGCGGTCGGGCTCACCACCGTCCCCGCCGCGCCCTCCACCACGGTCGCGGCCCGGCCGAAATCCGAGGTGCGGGTCCTCGTGGCCAACGGGGCCGGTGTCCGGGGCCTCGGCGCGGCCACCACCACCGTCCTGCGCAACCTGGGCTACGCCACCCTCACCCCCACCGACGCCACCACCGGGGTCGACAAGACCGCCGTCCACTTCGCCGAGGGGTACGCCACCGAGGCGCGCGAGGTGGCCGGCGCCCTGAGCCTGCCGGCCACCGCGGCTATCCCCGTGGCGTCCCCACCGGTGGCCGCCGCCGACCTGGGGGACGCCAAGGTCATCGTCGTGCTCGGCACCGACGTGTCCACCAGCACCACCACCGCACCGGCCGGTGGGGCCGGTACCACCAGCACCACCCGCCGGTAACCAACCACCGGAACCCGGCGGCCTGCGCCCTACTTCCTGCCTTCGTCCGGCAGGCGGCGGGTCTGGGAGCGGATCTCCACCTCCATCGTCCCCCGCACCGGCATGGACCCGGCCCGGGCCCCGGGGGTGAGCGAGATCTGGTAGCTGCCCCGGGTCACCGACGACGCCTCCTGCACCGCTCCGTCCTCGAGGGCCCGCATGGCCGTGCTCTCGGTGGTCTCCGTGCCGGTCAGGGTCATGGTGGCGTCGCCCACCTTGCTGGTGCTGGACAGGGGCAGGCTGGTCTCGGCCTTGATCGACGCCACCTTGCGCCCGCCGGCGCTGGTCACCCGGACCAGGCGGCCGGTGCCCTCCATCCGGACCACGTCGGCGCCCGGCAGCGACGGGGTGGCCTCGATCTTCCAGCGCTCCCCGGGCGACAGGGCCTTGTCGGGCGGGGCGGTGACCGCGGCGGGCAGGAACTCAGGGAGGCCGACCGGCCCGAGCACCTCGGGCGGGAGGCCGTCCACCTCGTCGACCCCGGCCAGCTGGGCCGCCCGGTCGAAGCGGACGGTGAACGTGCGGGTCGGCGACCCGGCCCGGTGCAGCTCGAC
>JBOGIE010000220.1:0-5176 GCA_050742435.1 Acidimicrobiales bacterium
AGGAGCAGTTCCAGCTCCGCCGGGACTTCGGGCTGAGCTCGACCTGGGTGCGCCGCCAGGACGTGCCGGCCCGGGTCCGGATCTCCCTCGACAAGGGCGTGCACCGGCGCCTGATCCTGCGGGAGGCCGACCAGGTGGAGATCGCGGTGGCCGAGGAGCCGGGCAGCACGGGCATGGTCATGGTGAAGGTGGCCGTCGACGTGCGCCCCCTGCGCCGGGCCCACCGGCTGGCCCTCGGCCGGGGGGCGGGACTCGGGATGACCGCCGGTGCGGTGGGGACGGCGCTCCTGGGGATGCCGGAGGCGCTGGTGGTCCTCCCCGCGGCGACGGCGTCGGGCGCGGGCGCCGGCCACCTCATCGGCTCGTCCCGCTACCGGACCAGGGTCGAGGACCTGGAGACGGCGCTGGAAGGGTTCCTGGACGGCGTCGAGCGCCGGCCGGGCTAGCTCAGCTCGGCCCGGCCCCGCCGAACATGAGGGGCGGCGGCTCGGAGAACCGGACCGACTGCACCACGCTGCGCAGGTTGTCGGGCAGCGGGTCGAGGGGGAGGTCGAGGTCGCCGTCGTCGGTGGTGACGGTGGTGACCATGTCGGTCTCGTTGACGACCAGGTCACGGCCAAAGGTCTTCTCGAACAGCGACTTCGGCCCGGCGATGCCGAAGGTGGCGCCCAGCGGGGCGTGCACCTCGAAGCCGGCCGACGTGAAGTGCCCCTTGACCGGCGTGATCGACGCCAGGTCGTTGGCCGGGACGGACAGGGTGACGACCGCGGAGACCCAGGCGTCCTGCGTCATCACCCGCTCCTTCCCAACGGCCCTAGCGGACCGACTTCTGGACCTTGCCCGCCCTGATGCAGGACGTGCAGACGGACAGCCGGCGGGGCGAACCGTCGACGATCGCCCGGATCCGCTGGATATTGGGGTTCCAGCGCCGGCGCGTGCGCCGGTGCGAGTGGCTCACGGCCATGCCGAAAGACGGGTGCTTCCCACAAACCTGACAGACCGCGGCCATGGCGGTCCAGGGTAGTCGACCGGGGTGCCGTCTACGATTCGTGGCCGATGGAGCCGATGGACACGCTGGGACCGGAGCAGCTGCGCGCCGCCATGGCGACCTATCGCGACCTGCTGCGCCGCCACCAGGAACGGCTGAACCGCCTCAACGTCTACCCGGTGCCCGACGGCGACACCGGCACCAACATGGCCCTCACCCTGGAGTCGGTGGTCAAGGGCCTGGAGGGGGCGGACACCGAGGGAGTGAAGAAGGCGGTCATCCACGGCTCGCTCATGGGCGCCCGGGGCAACTCCGGCGTCATCCTTTCCCAGATCCTCCGCGGCCTGGCCCTGGGCCTGGGCGACGGCGAGTGCGGCGGGGCCGGCGTGGCCGAGGCCCTGCTGGGCGCCAGCCGGCTGGCCGACAGCGCGGTCATGCGCCCGGTGGAGGGCACCATCCTCACCGTGGCCCGCGACGCGGCCACCGCGGCTGAGGCGGCCCGGGACCAGGGGGTGGTCGCCGTGCTCGAGGCCGCGGCGGCGGCGGCGGCGACCTCCCTGGAGCACACGCCCCAGCTCCTTCCGGTGCTGGCCGAGGCCGGCGTGGTCGACGCCGGAGGCGCCGGCTACGTCCTCCTGGTCGACGCCCTCCTCCACGTGGCCGACGGCCGGGCCCTGCCCGACCCTCCCCCGGCCGAGCCCACCCCGTCGGTCTTGGCACGCGCCACGCCCGCTGAGGCCGATACGGACGCCAAGGACGACGGGGGCGAGGGGGGCCGGTACGAGGTCATGTACTTCCTGGAGGCGCCCGACGACGCGGTCGAGGGGTTCAAGCAGGCCTGGGACGCCATCGGCGACTCGATCGTGGTGGTCGGCGAGCAGGGGCTGTGGAACTGCCACATCCACACCGACGACATCGGCGCCGCGGTCGAAGCGGCGCTCGACGCCGGTGGCCGGCCCCGCCAGATCCGCGTCACCGACCTCGAGCAGCAGGTGGCCGACGAGCGGCGCAACCGCGAGCGGGTGACCACCGCGGTGGTCGCCATCGGGGCCGGCGAGGGGATCGACGACATCCTGCGCTCCCTCGGCGTGCAGGAGGTGGTGGCCGGCGGCCAGTCGATGAACCCCTCCACCGCCCAGATCCTCGACGCCATCGAGGCCACCGCGGCGTCGGAGGTGGTCGTGCTGCCCAACAACAAGAACGTCGTGCCCGTGGCCCAGCAGGCGGCCCAGCTGGCCGGGCGACCGGTGAGGGTGGTGCCCACCAAGAGCGTGGCCGAGGGCCTGGCGTCCATGCTGGCCTACGACCCCAGGTCCGACGCCGAGACCAACGCCAAGGCCCTGGCCGAGGCGTCCGCCCAGGTGGCGTGGGGCGAGGTGACGCGGGCGGTCCGCAACGCCAACAGCACCCCGGCCGGGCCGGTCCGGGAGGGCGACTGGCTGGGCCTCGACCATGGCTCGATCGCGGTGGCCGAGCCCGACCTGGCCGCGGCCGCCTGCCGGCTGCTGGAGCGCCTCGTCGCCGAGGACCACGAGGTGGTCACGGTGATCGAGGGCGACGCGTCCGACCCCGCGGCCACCGCCTCCCTGTGCGACTGGCTGGCCAAGCACCGCCCCGAGGCCGCGGTCGAGGTCCACCACGGCGGCCAGCCTCTCGCTGCCTACCTCTTCAGCGCGGAGTAGTGGCCGGCGGCCGGCGGCTGAGCCAGCTGGCGCGCATCCCCGTCGCCGAGCTCAAGGGCGTGGGGCAGAGGCGGGCCGACGCCCTGGCGGTCATGGGCATCGAGACCGTCCTCGACCTGCTCACCCACTATCCCCGGCGCTACCTCGACCGCACCCGGCAGGCGTCGATCGTCGAACTGAAGGAGCACGAGGAGGCCATGGTCCTGGCCACGGTGAAGCGGGTCCAGTCCCGCCGCACCCGCCAGCGCCGGGCGCTGGTCGACGTCGACGTGTTCGACGGCTCCAGCTACCTCCACGTCGTCTTCTTCAACCAGCCCTGGCGGGCCAAGCAGCTCAGCGTGGGGACCCAGGCCGTCTTCTTCGGGAAGATGGAGCGCTACAAGGGCCGGCCGCAGATGACCAACCCGGTCGTCGACCTGGTGGGGGACCGGACGGGGCGGATCGTCCCCATCTACGCCCAGTCGGAGAAGGCCGGGCTGGCCACCTGGGAGCTGGCCGCGTTCATCGAGGAGGCCCTGGCCCGGGCCGGTCCCATGGCCGACCCGTTGCCCGGGGAGTGGAGGGACCGCCTCGACGTGGTCGACCGCACGTGGGCGTTCCGGGCCATCCACAACCCGGAGTCGATGGCCGCGGCCCAGGCCGCCCGCCGCCGGCTGGTGGTCGACGAGCTCCTGCGCCTGCAGCTGGCCCTGGTCATGCGCAAGCGGGCCATCGAGCGGGAGTCCAAGGGCATCCGCCATGTGGTCGGCGGCGAGCTGGTGCGCCGGTTCCACGAGGCGCTGCCGTTCCCGCTCACCGGGGCCCAGCGGCGGGCCATCGACGAGATCGCGGGTGACCTGGCCGGGACCCACCCCATGCACCGCCTGCTGCAGGGCGACGTGGGATCGGGCAAGACCCTGGTCGCGGTCACCGCCCTGCTCATGGCGGTGCAGGGGGGTTACCAGGGGGCGTTCATGGCGCCCACCGAGGTCCTGGCCGAGCAGCACGGGCTGTCGGTGCGACACGTGCTGGGCTCTCTGACCGTGCCCGACGAGGCCACCCTCACCGGCGACCGCCCCCTGCAGGTCGAGCTGCTGACCAACCGCACGCCGGGGGGGGAGCGCACCCGCATCCTGGCCGGACTGGCCGACGGGTCCGTGGACCTGCTGATCGGCACCCACGCCCTGCTGGAGGAGAAGGTCGGCTTCCGTGCCCTGGGCGTGGTGGTGATCGACGAGCAGCACCGCTTCGGCGTGGAGCAGCGGGCCGCCCTGCGGGGCAAGGGCGACGATCCCGACGTGCTGGTGATGACCGCCACGCCCATCCCCCGGACCGCGGCCATGACGGTCTACGGCGACCTCGACGTCACCGTGCTCGACGAGCTGCCCCCCGGCCGCTCGCCCGTCCTCACCCGCTGGGCCAGAGGCGAGCTGGAGGCGGTCGAGGCCTACTCGCGCGTGGAGACGGAGGTGGCCGCCGGGCGCCAGGCCTACGTCGTCTGCCCGCTGGTCGAGGAGTCCGAGAAGGTGGCGGCCAAGGCGGCGACGGCCGAGTTCGCCCGGCTGAGCGGCGAGGTCTGGCCCGAGCTGCGCCTGGCCCTGCTCCACGGCCAGATGCCGGCCAAGGAGAAGGAGGCGGTCATGACCTCCTTCCGGGCCGGCGAGATCGACGTCCTGGTGGCCACGACGGTGATCGAGGTGGGCGTCGACGTCCCCAACGCCACGGTCATGCTCATCGAGGACGCCGACCGCTTCGGCATGGCCCAGCTCCACCAGCTTCGGGGCCGGGTGGGACGGGGGCCGGCCCAGTCGTGGTGCTACCTCCTCGGCGACGCCACCACACCCGACTCCGAGGCCCGCCTGGCCGCCATCGAGGCCAGCACCGACGGGTTCGAACTGGCCGAGGTGGACCTGGAGATCCGCGGCGAGGGCACGGTCCTCGGCACCCGGCAGAAGGGTCAGAGCGATCTCAAGCTGGCCAGCCTGCGCCGGGACAAGGAGTGGGTGGGCCGGGCCCGGGAGGTGGCGTTCGCCATCGTCGACGCCGACCCCACCCTGGCCGGCCACGAGATCCTGCGCGAAGAGCTCGGCCTCCTGGTCGAGCCCGAGGAGGCCGAGTTCCTGTTCAAGAGCTGACCCCCGGAGAGCAGGCCGGTGTAGGGCAATCGGACCATTCGGACAATGTTCCTTCAGGGCGGCGGCGGGCGTCCCGATACGTTCTGCGTGCTCAGGTCCTCCGGCTCAGCGGCAGAGCGAGCTCAGGGCGACGGCGGTTCGTGTCCGGCCACCGTGCTCGTGCGGCCGGGAGGCCGGTTCAGCTGTGAGAAGGAGGCCGGCCACGAGGGCCTGCACGAGGCCCGCATGGCCGGCGAATGGGAGGCGGTGATGTGGCCGGACGGCGCGACGGTCGTCGCCGCTCCGGGGTCCTGGCGAAGGAGGAGGCGTTAGATGTGCCGGCGCGAGTGGCGCCAGTGGCGGTGGCGATGGGCTCGGCTGTAACACGGCCGGGTGAGGGCCAGGTACACCGT
>JBOGIE010000221.1:0-5169 GCA_050742435.1 Acidimicrobiales bacterium
GTGGCGCACCGGCGCCGCCGGCCGACACCGGCCCGCCGCCCACGCAGCAGCCCGCGCCGACCTCCCCGCCGCCCACCGACCCGCCCGTCGAGGACACCACACCCCGAGTCACCCGGCCGCCGCGGACCACGCCGCCTCCCACCTCCCCCGACATCACCTTCCCGACGACGCCGACGGAGCCCACGCCGACCTCGGTCGCCTGGCCGTCGTTCCCGGACATCCCCGACTTCGAGGACGACTGAGGCCCGGTCAGCTCGGCGGGCGGTCCCCAGGGCCCC
Organism: Acidimicrobiales bacterium; assembly: GCA_050742435.1. Classification (GTDB taxonomy): domain Bacteria; phylum Actinomycetota; class Acidimicrobiia; order Acidimicrobiales; family AC-14; genus CADCTB01. The sequence goes on from JBOGIE010000221.1 coordinate 279, forward strand.
CCACCTCGACCTGAGACTCGGCCTGAGACTCCGGCGCGGATCCGGCCTCCGGATGGGGCCCGGCCACCAAGGGCCCGGGCGGGCCCCCGGCCCCCACCGGCGCCAGATGCCCGCGGCGCACCCGCCTGGTCCCCCGGGCCGAGAGGGCCAGGGCGACGGCGGCCAGGGCGATCCACGGCGCCCGCCACGGGGCCTCGGTGGCGGCGTTGGTAGTGGCGGTGGCGGGCGAGGACGGCGACCCCACCCCCCCGGGCAGCTCGGGCAGGGAGACCAGCGCCTCCCCCTCGGCCCCCGGCACAGGTGCGACCTCGGTGCGCAGGGTGTAGAGCGTCGAGCGAAGCTTCAGCTCGGCCCAGAAGCGGTGGCCGTCGATGGCCATGGGGCCCTCCGGACCGTCGAAGGTGATCTCCAGCGGCCGGCCGGACGGGCCGGTGCGCGACACCCGCACGTCGCGCAGCTCGCCGCGGTAGCCGAAGCGGGCGCCGGCCTCGCGGAGGGGCATGGTGGTCGCCCACAGCTGCGGGTCGGCGACCTCGTGGGCGACCGGCCTGAGGTACGGCAGGTCGGGACTTCCGGGCCCGAACCCCTCCTCGGCCGTCCCCGAGAGACCGCCGGCGCTGGCCGAGTAGACCGTCTCGGCCAGCGCCCCCCCGTGCGTCAGCACCTGGCCCCTGGTGGCCCGGGCCGCGGCGCCGGTGGCCGGGTGCTCGTTGCCGGCGCCGATGTAGACCTGGCACTGCTGGTCGTCGCACAGGGTCCTGCCCGCCGCCGCGGCCCGGACGGCGAACGTCCGGGCGGCGATGGCCTGGGCCTGGAGGGCGGCGGCCGGCCAGCTGGCGGGCATCTCGCCCAGGCCGGTCAGGTACCGCTCCACGTCGACCTCGTTGGTCATGGCCAGCCCGCCGCCGCCCGCCCCGGCCAGGACGGTCCCCCGGTAGCTGCGGCCCACCTGGGGCAGGGCGACGGGGCTGTCGCCTCTGGGCACGGCCCACAGGCTGCGCCCGGAGACGGCGTCCTTCTGGGCCGCCGGCACGGTGGCCGCCGGGGCCGCGGTGGTGGCCGGAGGAGCCGTGGACGGTGGCACGGTGGTGGGCAGCAGGGCCTGTAGGAGCGGGTCGAGCGGGCTGGTGGTCGGGGTCGGGGCGGGAGCGGGGGACGGGGGCGGCGGGGGCGGCGGAGGCGGCGGAGTGGGGGCCGGTGCGGGGGGCGGGGCGGGCGTGACCGCCCGGGTGAGCGCCGCGCCGGCCAGGGGCGTGGCCTTGTACTTGGCCCCCTCGAACGCCAGCTGCACGCTGCCCCCGGGGTTGACGGTGATGGGGAAGCCGGGCGACTGGTTCCCCGAGGGGGCGTCCCGCACCTCTCCCCCGCCCGGGAAGGCCACGACCACCGGTCCCGGCGACTCGTGGACCGCCACCCGCACGGTGGCGGTGCGGCGGGCCAGCGACGTCCCCGGGTAGAAGCGGTTGAGGATGTCCGCCGCCGACGCCCCGGCCGCGGCCATGGCGTGGGCCCCGTCCTGGGGCATGCCGACCCCGTGGCCGAACCCCTTCCCCTCGATCACCAGCACCGGGGCGTCCTGGGCGACGGCCGGCGAAGGGGTCAAGGACGCCAGGAGCGCGGCCAGCGCGCCGAGGGACCTGCGAGGCACGCCCCAGTCTGCCACCTACCCACCGGGGGGCACCCGCCCGGCCGGTCATCAGGACAGGAGAAGCTGGAGGACGTCGTCCAGGTCGCCGCCCGCGGCCAGGGCAGCCCGCTGCCGTACCGCCCCGTTCCCACCGCGCAGGGCCCGCTCGACCAGGGCGCTGACCTCGTCCCAGTCCCCGCCTTCCTCCAGGGCGGGGCGGACGTGGGCCAGCAGCCGGTCGACCACCTGGCGGGCGGGCGCCGTGCCTTTCGCCTCCAGGTCGACGAGCGTCCCCTCCACGCCGTAGCGGGCCGCCCGCCAGCGGGCGGCGCCCACCAGCTCGGCCCGCACCTGGGGCCGCGGCTCGCCCCGCTCGGCCTCGGCCGCCGCGGTGCGGGCGACGGCCCGCCACAGCCCGGCCACCATCACGGCGTCGTCCACGGTCAGGCAGGCGTCGGCGGCCCGGAACTCCACCGTCTCGAACTTGGTCGACGGCCGGACGTCCCAGTAGAGGAAGCTGGCGTCGGGCAGGGCGTCGACCGCCTGGAGGGCGGCGACCAGCTCGTCGAACTCGGAGCGGGAGGCGAGGGGCTCGGGCATGCCGGTCAGCGGCCAGCGGCTCCAGACCTCGGTGCGGTAGCTGGCATAGCCCGTGTCGTCGCCCTCCCAGAACGGCGAGTTGGCGGCCAGGGCGACCACGGTGGCCAGCCACGGCCGGCTGCGGTCGAGCACCTCGACGGCCAGGTCGCGGTCGGCGATGCCGACGTGGACGTGGCAACCGTTCACCAGCTGCTCGCGGGCGACGGCCTGGAACTCCCGCTCCAGGCGCCGGTACCGCTCCTTGGTGTGGTTCACGGCGGACTCGTCCGTGCCGGCCGTGGGATGGGTGCCGGCCGACACCACACTGCAGCCCACCTCACCCGCGGCCTCCCGCAGCAGGCGGCGCAGGCGCTCCAGATCGGCCCGCACCTCGCCCAGGGTGGTGCAGACCACCGTCCCGGTCTCGATCTGGGCCTGGTTCAGCTCGGCCTCGACCTGGTCGCCCAGCCGCTCCTTGGCCCGCGGCAGCACCTCGTCGGCCACCGGCCGGAGCGATCCGGTGGCGGCGTCGACGATGCAGAACTCCTCCTCGACGCCGACGGTGAAGTCGGCGGGCATCAGGCGAGTATCCCCCGCCCGGGCTTGCCCCTACCTCCGGCGCAGGGAGGCGCCCGTCTTGCAGGCCACGCAGAGGGTGGCCTCGGGCAGGGCTTCCAGGCGGGCCCCGGGAATCGGCTGGCCGCAGGACTCGCAGGTGCCGTAGGTGCCGGCGTCCACCCGGCTCAGGGCGGCGTCGATCTCGACCACCCGGGCCTGGGCCTCGGCGGCCACGAGGGCCAGCCGGTCGCGCTCGACGCTGAGGGTGTCGCCCTCACCGAAGCCGTCCTCGTCGGCGATGTCCTGGCCCGCCCCCTCGTCGTTCAGGTCGAGGGCGGCGGCGGTGGCGTTGGCCGCGTCGGCCAGATAGGCCTCACGGCGGGCGAGGAGCTCGCGCCGCTGGCTGGCCAGGAACGTACGGGTGGTGGTGGTGGTCATCTCGTCTCTTTCTCGGCCCTGCCTTGGGTGGCAGGCGCTCAGGTGTACTACGGCGACGGCCTGGTTCGCCGGTCGGCCTCGAGTTCAGCCAGGTCCCCAACCACCACGTCGGCCCCCGCATTCCGCAGAGCCTCCGTCTGGCCGGCGCGGGCCACGCCGACGACCAGGCCGAAGCGGCCGGCCCGACCGGCGGCCACGCCCGCCAGTGCGTCCTCGACGACGGCCGCCCGGGACGGTTCGACGCCCAGCCGGCGAGCCGCCTCGAGGAACGTTGCCGGGTCGGGCTTCCCCTCCAGGTGGAGCTCGGCGGCCAGGATGCCGTCGACCCGCTCGTCGAACAGCTCGAGCAGGCCGGCGCGGTCGAGGACGTCGACCGCGTTCCGGCTGGCGCTGACCAGCGCGGTCTTCACGCCCGCGGCCCGCAGGTCGCGGACGATGCGCACGGTGGACTCGTAGGCCCGGACCCCGTGCCGGTGGACGTCCTCCATGAAGTAGGTGTCCTTGTCGTTGCCCATGGCGCAGACGGAGTCGGTCCCGGGCGGGTCGTCCGGGCTGCCGTCGGGGAGGTCGATGCCACGGGACTCCAGGAAGCTGCGGACCCCGTCGTACCGGCTCTTCCCGTCGACGTAGCGCTGGTAGTCGGCGTGCTCGTCGAAGGGCACGAACTGCTCGCCCGTCTCCTCCGCCCGCTGGCGCAGGAAGGCGTCGAACAGCCGCTTCCAGGCCGCGGCGTGGACGGTGGCGGTGGCGGTCACCACGCCGTCCATGTCGAAGATGACCGCGTCCATGTCCCACAGCGACGCGGTGGTGGCCTCGCTCATGGGGACTCCACCATCGACCAACCACCGCCGTGCTCCTCACGGGCGACGAAGCGTCCCCGGTCGAGGTCGGCCGGCGCCCCGGTGCCGAGGGCCACCGTGGCCGGCCCGTCCAGGTTCAGCTCCAGCCGGCCGGCCTGCACGTTCACCGAGATGCGCGTGCCCCGCCAGCGGAGGGGGAAGGCCAACCGGGCCCAGCCCACGGGCAGGTGAGGGTCGATGCGGAGGGCGTCGCCGTCGGCCCGCACGCCACCGAACCCGAAGACGGCGGCCTGCCAGAGGCCCCCCATGGTGGCGATGTGCACGCCGTCGGCCGCGTTGCCCATGCGGTTGTCGAGGTCGACGCCGCCGGCCAGGTGGAAGTAGCCCACGGCGTCGTCCAGGGCGCCCACCCGGGCGGCGACCAGGGCGTGGATGGCCGGCGACAGGGAGCTGCCGTGCGACGTCCGGGGTTCGTAGTACTCGTAGTTGGCGACCTGCACCTCGCCGTCGACCTCGTCCGCCAGCAGCAGGCCGAGCATCAGCACGTCGGCCTGTTTCACCACCTGGGTGCGGCGCAGCCGGTCGACGCCGACGACCATCTCGGCGGTGAACGGTCGGGGGGCCAGGTCCACGGCCCGCACGTTCTCCAGCCCGAAGAATCCCTCGAACTGCTCGTACAGGCGGGTGGCGGGGTCGAAGTTGTCGACCAGGCCGGCCGCCACTTCCTCCCACGTGGCCAGCTGGTCGGGCGTGACGCCGAGCCGGGCGGCCGCGGCGGGGAACCGGTCGCACAGCTGCACCGCGGCCCGCAGGTTCCAGCGGGCGAGCACGTTGGTGTAGGCGTTGTCGTCGACCGTCTCGTGGTACTCGTCGGGACCGATGACCTCGC
>JBOGIE010000222.1:0-5165 GCA_050742435.1 Acidimicrobiales bacterium
GCTGCTCGACTCGCCCGAGGGGACGGTGAAGAGCCGCATCCGCTCGGGCCTGCGGCGGCTGCGCAAGGACCTGGCCGAGGCGGGAGTGGAGGTGACATGGGCGTGAACGTGACCCACGAAGAGGCGGCCGAGCTGCTGGGCGCCTACGCCCTCGACGCCCTCGATCCCGCCGAGCAGCAGGCGGTCGACGGCCACCTCGCCGGGTGCGCCCCCTGCCGGGCCGAGGTCGCCGACCACCGGGAGGTGGCGGGGCTCCTGACCCCGGGCGGGTCCCGGCCACCCGCCGGCCTGTGGGAGCGGATCGCCGGTTCGATCGAGGAGACGCCGCCCCCCCTCGACCTGGCCTCGGTGCGGGCCATGAAGGCGGCGCGGTCCCCCGAACGCCCCGCCGCGCCGGCCCGCCGGCGCCGGTCGTTCGGGCCCGGCATCGCCGCCATGGTGGCCGTGGCCGCCGCCGCGGTGATCGGCGTCCTCGGGATCCAGGCCGTGGACGACCGCCGGGACAACGCGGGCGACGTGGCCCGCGGCACCCACGCGGAGCAGCTCGAGCGGTCGGCCGAGGCCGCCCTGGCCGACCCCCGAGCCCGCACGGTGGAGCTGGCCTCGATCGACGGGAGCCGCCGGGCCCGGGCCGTGGTCCTGCCCGACGGCACCGGCTACCTGGTGGACGCCGACCTGCCCACCCTGTCCCGCGAGCGGACCTACCAGCTGTGGGCGGTGGTGGGGGCCTCCCGCATCTCGGTCGGGGTGCTCGGGCCCGAGCCCGGGACGGCCCCGTTCAAGATCGAGGGGGACGTGTCGGCGCTGGCCATCACCGAGGAGACGGCTGGGGGCGTCGAGACCACCCGGCGCGACCCGGTGGTCGTCGGCCGGGTCCAGCGGGCCTGAGCGGCCCGCCTGCCATCCCGCTATCCCGCGGCCCGCTGCAGCTCGCGTAGCTCCCGGTAGCCGATGAGGGTGGCGCCCGCCCGGTGGGCCAGGGCCCGGAGGGTGGAGTGGCCGGTCACCAGGTCGTGGTCGTCGACCCGGCCGGCCCAGTCGGGGGCCAGGGCCCGCAGTTCGGCGGTGTCCACCGCCGGCCGGACGTGCAGCTCGCTGACCCCCTCGGGAAGGTCGACCAGCGCCCGCTCGACGGCCGGCCGGCTGCCCACCCGCGGCACGTACACGAAGTGGTCGGGGAAGACGACGCCCTCCTCGGCGGCCAGCCGCCGGAACGGGAACCCCACCGAGCGCTCGGTGGAGGCCGAGCCGAGTCGCACTGGCAGGCGGAACTCCACCGCCAGCTCGAGGTAGACGTCGAAGAACTCGGGCCGCAGCTGGAGGACCCCCATGTGGGAGTCCAGGTGGCTGACGTCGAACCCCCAGTAGATCGCCCGCTCGACCTGGGCCCGGCACTCGCGGCGCACCTCGTCGAGGTCGGCGTGGTCCCACAGGTCGGCGCAGGTGCGGGGAAAGCCGCCGTCGCCGTCGAGCAGGGAAGGGGCGTGGGTGATCGGCCCCCAGCGGTACAGGTCGTGCTCGGCGTTGAGGGTCAGGTGGACGCCGACGTCCTCACCCCGGTAGCGGGCGGCGGCGTCACGGGCCCAGGGGCAGGGCACCATGAGGCTGGCGCTGGTGGCCACACCTTCGCGGAGGGCCTCGTAGACGCCCACGTTGGCCGAGTGGCACGAGCCCAGGTCGTCGGAGTTGACGATGATCAGGCGGGACCCGGCCGGATGTCCGAGCCGTTCCACGAGCGAGGCCACGCCCGAGACGGTAGTGGGGTGGGAGCGGGCGGCGGGCTTCTCTGGGCTCCCACCCCTCCAAAGGTCAGCCCTGGCGGACCTTGCTCTTCACGAAGGCGGCGATGGTCCCGGTGGTCACCGGCACGTTGTGCTTGCGCTTCACGTGGTCGGCGACCTTGGCCATCAGTTCTTCCTCAGTGGCTCCAGACCCCTGCCAACGGCAGGCGTGATCTGCGTCCCTTCAAGCGAATCGGTATGCCACGACTCCTCCTTGGGTCCAGCCCGTCGTGCGCTGGATCTACCCGGAAGTTATCCGGATCCACCCTGGTTCGAGGATGAGGCCGGAGCCACCCGACCGTCCGGACGCAGGGTGCAGGCGGCCCACAGCCCCTGCCCGCCGGTCCTGGCCTGGGCGGCGATGGCGGCGAACTCGTCGGTGTGGGCCACGTTGGGCGGGATGGTGAGCAGCTGGGCGAACCCCCGGCGCAGGAGCTCGGCGTTGACGAACAGACCGTCGGCGCGGCGGTAGACGTAGGCCAGCAGGCGGTTGAAGCGGTCGCGCTGCTCGACGTCGCCCACCAGGCGCACGGGCGTGCCGGGCGGGACCAGGCTGGCGGTGAACCGGGCGGCCTCCTCGCCGAAGCAGCCCACCGGCTGGTTGGGGGCCTTGGTCTCCGGGGTGTCGATGCCGATGAGGCGGACCCGCTCGCCGCCGGTGACCTCCAGGGTGTCGCCGTCGACCACCTCGCGCACCACCACGTCGACCCCGGTGGGCAGGTTGCCGGTGGCCGTCCCCACGGTGGGTGCAGGCTCGGACGCTCCCTGTGCACAGCCGGCCAGGACGGCCGCGGTGATCAGCACCGCGGCGACGGCTCCGGCCGGCGACCGGCGCCCGCCCACCAGTGAGACGGTCAGGCGGCCAGCCGGACCGAGGCCTGGCGCAGGGCCTGGCGGGCGGCGGCCAGGCCCTGGCGGCCGACGTGGCGGGTGTGGTCGTCGAGCTCCCAGGAAGCCTCCTGGTCGGCGGAGGAGGCGTCGGAGGCGTCGGAAGCGTCCGGCAGGAGGGCCAGCTGGTCGTTCATGGTTCCAGGATGACAGGAGGGTGAGACAACGGGGCGGGGCCGATGCCGGGGCGGGGCCGCCCAGGCGAAACCGCCTGTTCACGAAACCGCGACCTGTTCGACGCCCGCTTTGAGTAGGGTGAACTTGGGTAGCTGCTCAAGGGGCAACCCGAAAAGGTCGAGGGAATGGGAACAGGCAGGGCTACCCAGCGTTGGGAGAGGTGTGATGAGCGAAACGCTTGAGATCGAGGCCATCAACCAGGCTCTTGAGATGATCGACAAGAGCCTCGGCGTGATGCACACCCGCGAGCTGGTGTCCACCTCCGAGGTGTCCGACCTGCTTCTCGACATGCGTTCGATCCTCGCCTCGGCCGGCATCGACCTCGTCGAGATCGAAACGGTCCCCAGCTCCAACTAGCGGGGCGCCGGCATCAGCCGGCGGCCGAGCACGCCCAGCACCACCCCGAGGGCCGCCCCTGCGGCGACGTCAGACGCGTGGTGCATCTTGACGTAGATCCGGCTGGAGGCCACCACCGCGGCCAGGGCGAAGTACAGCGGCCACCACTCGTCGTCCTCCGACAACATGATCGCCGCGCTGAAGGCCGAGGTGGCGTGGCCGCTGGGAAAGCTGCTGGTCCGCGGCCGACGTACGCGTAGTGGGCGTTCGACCTCCCAGGGTGGGCGGGTGCGCCGGAAGCACGACTTGACGATGCCGTTGACCAGCACCGACTCCACACCCATGGCCGCGGTCATACGCAGGGCGGCGGCTAGATCGTCCCCCTTGCGCAGGCCCTTCAGCGTGCCGAGGAAGACCCAGATGAGCCCGAAGTCGCCCACCTCGGTGGCCGCGTAGAAGACGCGGTCGGCCACCGGTTTGCCCCGCAGGCGGTCGAAGGCGGTCTCGGCTGCCAGGTCGAAACGGGCCACGCCCCTACGGGCCTCGGGGAGGCGGCCCTTCACGATCTTGCGACGCTACTGCGTCGGCCAGGGGCACTCAGCTCGCGCCGACCAGCTCCCGGGCCCGGGTCGGGTCGCCACCGAAGGCGGGGCAGTAGTCCTGGAAGGAGCACCAGTTGCACAGGGGCGACGGGCGGGGCCGGAAGTCGTCGGTGGCGCAGGCCCGCTCCACCGCCTTCCAGATGGCCGCCGTTCGCTGCTCGAGGCCGCGTATGGACTGGTCGGACGGCTGGGCCACGATGGCCACCGGCTCCGACAGGTACAGCAGCTGGATGCGCGACGGGCGCCGGCCCAGGACGCGTTCGCACAGGAAGGCGTAGAAGTGGACGCCGCCCAGCCGGCTCTGCTCGTGGGTGACGCCTGGGACCTTGCCCGACTTGTAGTCGGTGACCACCAGGCCGCCATCGGCGTCGAGCTCCAGGCGGTCGATGACGCCCCGCAGGGTGAGCGACCCCACCTGGGCTTCGAGGCGTAGCTCCAGCCCGATGGGCTGGACGGTGGTGGGGTCCTCCAGCTGGAAGTAGCGCCGGACCAGGACCTCGGCGTCGGCCGCGAACTGGGCGGCGGCCTCGGCGTCGAGCTCCAGGCCCACGAATTCGGGATCGGTGGCCATCTCGGCCACCGCCCGGTCGAGGCAGGCCAGGGCGGTGGGCACGGTGCGGGCCGCGGCCGGCTCGCAGAACAGCAGCTCCAGGGCCCGGTGGACCAGCGTGCCCTTGGTGGCCGAGGGCGACGGCGGCTCGGGCAGCCGGTCGATGGTGGAGAACCGGAAGGCCAGCCCACAGTCCTTGAACGACGCCACCTTGGAGGGCGACAGCGAGGTGGGGAGCGGGAGAGCCATCGATCGCAGGCTACCGAGGGCCTGAGACAGTTTCGAGGACCCTCGCCGCCACCCCCGCCGGGGCCTCCATGGGGCCGAAGTGCCCCAGGTCCGGGAAGGTGACGAGCGTGGCGTCGGGCAGGGCGTCGACCTGGGCCCGGGCCACCCCGGGCTCGATGACCAGGCTGCGGCCACCCCGGGCGACGGTCACCGGGCAGCCCACCTGGCCAAGCCGCCTGAAGCCGTCGTGGACCAGACCCTGGCGGTAGATGGCGGCCTCCACGTACGGCGGGCAGGTGAGGCGGATCCCGTCGCGGTCGGGGGCGAACCCGCAGTCGACGTAGGCCCGGAGCGCCCGGGCGTCGAGGGACTCCAGGGGCGGCTTGGACGAGAAGTTCTGGTATGCCTCCTCCCGGGAGGCGAAGTGGTCACGGCGCTTGAGCGCGCCGCTGATCAGGGGCTTCCGCGAGCGGCGCAGCTCCTCGGTGACCTCGGGCCACACGATGGGCTCGTAGCACCAGAGGGCCGCGAACGTCCCGGGACGGCGGGCCTCGGCGTCGAGCACGGCCGCCCCGCCGCAGGAGTGGCCGAAGGCGTACGGCC
>JBOGIE010000223.1:0-5164 GCA_050742435.1 Acidimicrobiales bacterium
CCCCGCACCCTGGCCACGGCCATCGGGGTCTACACCGTGGCCGTGCTCCTGGGCGTGCTGCGCTGGGGACGGGGCTGGCTGCGCCAGGGCGAGGCCTTCACCGCCTTCTTCGGCCTGTTGGCCAACATGGCCCCGCTCTACGCCGATGACGAAGGGCGCGTCCGGATGCGGCCGCCGCTGTCGGGCCTGGTCGGCCTCAGGCCTGACGCCGCCACCCAGGGGCTGGTCATCGTTGCCCTGGGATCGACCAGCTTCGACGGGCTGAGCCGGACCCGCTTCTGGATCGACATGACCCGCAACCTGGACACGTGGACGACGGCAACGCTGGGGACCGTGGGCCTAGTGTGGGGCGCGTCGGTGGTGACCCTGGCCTTCGTGGGGGCCATGCGCATCACCGGCCGGCTCCAGCGCCGGCGCCATCCCGAGCTCACCGCGGCCTTCGTGCACTCCCTGGTCCCCATCGCCTTCGCCTACGCCCTGGCCCACTACTTCTCCCTACTGGTCTTCGAGGGCCAGAGCGCCCTGGCTCTGGCCTCTGATCCGCTGGGCCGGGGCTGGAATCTCTTCGGCACGGCCGGCGATCCCATCGACTTCACCGCCGTGTCGGCGTCCACCATCGCCTACGTCCAGGCCGCGGGGATCATCGCCGGCCACGTCGCCGCGGTGGTGGTGGCCCACGACCGGGCCCTGGTCCTGTTCTCCCACCGGGACGCCACCCGCTCCCAGTACCCGCTGCTGGCGGCCATGGTGCTCTTCACCGTCGGCGGGCTGGCCCTGCTGCTGGGGGCGTGATGGCGCGCATCGCCGTCCTGGCCCATGGCGGTGTGGCCGGCGCGGCCTTCGAGTTGGGCTTCGTCGTCGTACCCCTGGTCATCTTCGCCGTGCTCTCCCGCATCTCCAAGCGCCGGCGGGATCAGGAGGAGGATCCGTCCGACGACGATGAGGTGCCTGGGTGACCGCGCTGGTGGCCTCGCGCCCCTCGTCGGGGACCGTTTGGCTGTCGGCGACGCCGGCCGCCATGGGCCTGGTGGCCCTGCTGGCCCGCCCGTGGTTCCTGCCCTCGGGGGTGGACCTTGCCTGGCGGGTCCTGTTCTTCCTCCTGCTCGGCGCCGTGGGGCTGGCCTGGCCACTGGCACACGGCGATGATCTCCCAACCCGCTCGGCGGCCTTGGCCGCACTGGGGCTGGGCACGCTGGGCTTCCTCTTCGGCTGGGCCCTGATGGACCTGCCGGCCCGGCCACCGGCTCTGGGGGCGGCCATCGCCTTGAACGCGCTGGCCGCGGTGGCCGAGGAGGCGTTCTTCCGGCGCTACCTCTACGGGCTCCTGGCCCGCTGGGGGCCGGCGGTGGCCATCGGCGTGTCGGCCGGCGCCTTCGCGTTGGTCCACGTCACGGTGTGGGGATGGTGGGTCCTGCCCCTCGATCTGGCCGCCGGCCTCGTCCTGTCCTGGCAGCGGGCAGCCTCCGGCCGTTGGTCGATCCCTGCCGCCACCCATGTCCTGGCCAACACCCTGGCTCTCCTGTGAGGTCGCCCATGCCCAAGACCCTGACCATCCTGGCCCTGGCCGTCGCCCTGGTCGCCGGCGGCTGCGGCGCGGACGACGACTCCAACGCCATCACCCTGGGCGCCATCTATCCCACGTCGGGCCTGCAGGGCCCCGGCGGTGGTGAGGAGGCCAATGGCGTGCGCCTGGCGGTGGACCTGGCCAATGAGCGGGGCGGGGTGGGGGGCCGGCCCCTGCGCCTCGAGCTGGTCGACGTCGACCGGGGCGACGCCGCGGCGTCGGCCATGGAGGGCTTGCGCCGGCGCGGCGTCGACGTCGTCCTGGGCAGCTACGGCAGCACCATCTCCGCCCCCGCCGCGGCCGCGGCCCAGCGCTCGGGCATGGTCTTGTGGGAGACCGGCGCCGTGGGCCAGGTCGGCGCCAACGCCGGGGGAGGCGAGTCGTTCTTCCGCATGGCCCCCATGGGTGCCGGCCTGGGCCGGGCCGCGGTGGCCTTCGTGCGAGACCAGCTCAGCGCCCTCCTGGGCGCCACCTCACCTCTGCGCTACGCGGTGGCCTACGTCGACGACGCCTACGGGCGGTCGGTTGGCCTGGGGGCGGCGGAGGAGGCCCGGGCCAGCGGCCAGCAGCTGGTGGGGACCTTCCCATACTCGGTGCGGGGCCTCGACGCCGAGGAGCTGGTTCGCTCCATCGCCACCGTGCGCCCCGACGTGTTGTTCGTCTCCGCCTACCTGGAAGACGGCATCGCCTTGCGCCGGGCCACGGTTTCCCAGGGCCTGCCGCTGCGGGCCAGCATCGGGACCAGCTCCAGCTACTGCATGCCGTCCTTCGCCGCCGCTCTGGGCCCGGCCGCGGTCGGGCTGTTCGCCTCCGACAAGCCCGACGCCCGGGAGGTGAACCTCGACGCGCTGGGGCCCGAGGCCCGCGAGGTGCTGTCCTGGGGTCGCCGGCACTACCGCGAGCGCCACGGCGAGGACATGAGCCCGGCCGCCCTGTCCGGCTTCGCCAACGCCTGGGCACTGGTCGGACATGTCATGCCGTCGGCGGCGGGGACCGGGCCCGGCCAGATCGCCGAGGCGGCCCGGTCGCTCAAGCTCGACCAGGGGGCGCTGCCCAACGGCGCCGGGCTCGATCTGGCCGGCCCCGGCAGCGACGACCCCGGAGAGAACCGCCGGGCGGTGAGCGTCATCTGGCAGTGGGTCGACTCCCGGACCCAGGCGGTGGTGTGGCCGCCGCCGTTTGCCACCCGGGCGCTGCAGGCCATTCCCATTCAGTGACGGTCCGCCTCGGCCGAGCCGGGATCCTCGTCGTAGTTCTCTACGTGGTCGTGGCTGCGGCCACCAGCGCCCTGTCCTCTCGCCCGGTCCTGCCCCTCTTCGACGGCTTCGCACCCCCCGTTGCCTACAACTGGGTCAACCCGCCGCCCGAGGTCGCCGCCGGCAACACCGTCCCTCAGCCGGTCGAGCGGGAGTTCCCCCTGGGCCCGGAGGGAGCGGACGCCACCAACGCCACCACCGAGGACGGCCAGGCCATCGTCGGCCTGGACAAGGCGTCGGTGCCGGCGCACCCTCCCGACATCGCGGTCAAGGTGAGGATCGTGCCCCTTGACCCGGCCAGGCTGGGCGCGCTTCCGCCTGGGCTGCGCCCGGTCAGCAACGCCTACCAGGTGTCGCTCAGCTACGTCCCTTCCCAGACCGCGCTGTCCCAGTTGGGGGCGAAGGGGACCGTGGCCCTCACCGCGGCCGAGGCCGGCGACAAGCTGCTGTTCTCACCGGACGGCGGCCAGTGGCAGGAGCGGACCTTCCGCCCCTTCGGCCAGGACAACGGCGTGTTCGCCGAGTTGGAGACGGCCGGCTACTTCGTGGTGGCGTCGTCGTCGGTGCCCCAGCACGCCGCCCAGGAGGCCGGTCGCAACATCCTCCTCCTGGGCCTCACCGGCGCCCTGCCCATCATCGGTGCCGCTCTGGTCCTGCGCCTGCCGTCGCCGATACCGGTGGGAGCCGCTTCCCCACAGCGAGCGAGGCCCAAGTCGTCGTCGCCGGCGGCCAGGAAGAAGGCCCGCAAGAAGGCAAGGAAGGCGACGAAGCGGCGCCGGAAGTAGGGCTTGCTCTCCGGGGCGGGGCGGGCCCGGCGCAGCCCCTGCTCCATCTGGGCGTAGGGCCGCGCGGCGACGGCGTCGCTGTCGTCCCGGCATCCGACGACCACCACCCCGGCGGCCAGGACGGCCAGGGCCACGGCGAGGGCACACCGCCGACCCTCGCTTCCCGGTGGATGGGCGGCCGGGCGTCCGCAGCTCCGCGCCATCGGGGCCACCGGCTCAGCCATCGGGCACCCCCTGGTCTCCCCCGGCGGCGCTGTCGCGGGCATCGAGCCGGGCGAGGACGCCGGCCACCAGAGCCGGGTTTCGCACCGCCAGGTGGTGGTCGCCCTCGACGAGGCGGAGCTCGACCGGCGCCCCCTGGTCCCGGGCGGCGGCGACGAGCGCCTCGGTGTATCCCCGGGGGGCGACGGCGTCGTCTCGCCCCTGAACCACGGCGGTGGGGAGACGGGCGCCCACCAGGTCGGGCAGGGTGCGGTGCGCCACGACCACGTTGGCCAGCGTGCGGCTGTAGGAGGTCCAGGTGTGGCGGACGCCGTCGGCCACGATCGCCGGGGGGAGGTCGCGGATGACCAGCGGCCCGAGGGCCAGGGCCAGGGGCCGTAGCAGGCACATGGCCTCGCACACGAGGCGGCCGGCTGGACGCCGCTCCACCGTGAGGCGGGCGAGCAGGCCGAGGCGGCCGATCTGGGCCCGGGCGGTGGCCTCGTCGGGGAAGGCCGGCACGCCCAGGAGCACGAGGCCGGTGACCGCCTCGGGCTCCCGGGCGGCCAGCGCCGCGGCCAGGATGGCGCCGGTGGAGTGCCCCACGACCAGCGTCGGCCCCTCGAGCAGCGGCGCCAGGGCGTCGAGGTGCTCGTCCACCGAGTACGACGACGTCGGGGGCTTGGGAGAGCGGCCGAAGCCCAACAGGTCGGGGGCGACGCCGCCCCAGCCCGACGCCGCCTCCCCCAGGCGGTCCCAGTAGCGGCCGGAGGCGCCCAGCCCGTGGACCAGCAGCAGCGCCGGGCCCTGGCCCCAGCGGTGGACGGCCAGCGCGGGCGCGCTCACGCCGACCCCCGTCCCAGGCGGTCAAGGACGACCAGGTAGGCGCCCAGGCACAGGAGGAACACGACGTACCAGGTCCAGTTGCGCCCGGGGACGAAGTGGGCCGAGATGTGGCCCAGGAACACGTCCATCCACCGGCGGTGGACCTGGCCGGCCACGAAGGCCAGGTCGGGCGCCATGGCCACCAGGTGGCCGACCAGCGGCCAGACCAAGGGCAGGGGCACGGGGCGGCCGGTCCGCGCCGCCACCGCGGCCATCACCACCAGCGCTGCCGAGGCGCCGACGAAGAGGTGGGTGAACCAGTGGAAGCGGGCGTCGTGGCCCCGGTAGGCGGCGTAGAGGCCGATCTCGACCACGACGGCGGCCACGCACCAGGCACAGGCCCGCACCGCGCGCGACCCCCGGACGGCGGCGGCAACAGGACGGTCGCTCATTCCGCCGCGGCCACGATGGTGGCGACCTCGCCCAGGCGGGTGGCCACCCCGGGGTCGAGGGTGCGGTAGCGGATGCGCCCC
>JBOGIE010000224.1:0-5164 GCA_050742435.1 Acidimicrobiales bacterium
CAAGAACGGGGACGCGAGGCGGCGTGGGCCGCACTCAAGCGAAGTTGGCCTCCATGGCGCCCTTCCCCGCAACACCGGTCTCCGACGGAACCCTGCTGCACTGCAGGGTAGCCTGCTGTTCGTAGGAGTGATCGCTCTAGGAGTACAGACGCCAATGGACGACAGGCCGGCCTGGGAGCCGCGGGGGGAGTGGCGGGACATCCGCTACGAAGTGGCCGAGGGCATAGCGAAGCTCACCATCAACCGGCCCGAGGTCCGCAACGCCTTCCGGCCCCAGACCCTGTTCGAGATGTCGACCGCGTTCGACATGGCTCGCGACGATCCCGAAGTGGGCGTGATCATCCTCACCGGCGAAGGGCCGCTGGCGTTCTGCTCCGGTGGTGACCAGAAGGTGCGGGGCGACGACGGGTACAAGGACGACAAGGGGATCGGCCGGCTCAACGTCCTCGACCTGCAGGTCCAGATCCGCCGCCTGCCCAAGCCGGTGGTGGCCATGGTGGCCGGCTACGCCATCGGCGGGGGCCACGTCCTCCACCTGGTCTGCGACCTCACCATCGCCGCCGACAACGCCCGCTTCGGCCAGACCGGCCCGCGGGTCGGATCGTTCGACGGCGGGTACGGCGCCGGCCTCCTGGCCCGCACGGTGGGCCAGAAGAAGGCCAAGGAGATCTGGTTCCTCTGCCGGCAGTACGACGCCCGGGCCGCCCTCGACATGGGCCTGGTGAACACCGTCGTCCCCCTCGACCGGCTGGAGGCGGAGACGGTGCAGTGGTGCCGCGAGATGCTCCAGCACAGCCCGCTGGCCATGCGCCTGCTCAAGGCCGGGTTCGCGGCCGACGTGGACGGGCTGGCCGGGGTCCAGCAGTTGGCGGGCGACGCCACCCTGCTCTTCTACCTGTCCGAGGAGGCCCAGGAGGGGCGCGACGCCTACGTCCAGAAGCGCAAGCCGGACTTCTCGCGGTTCCCCAAGCGCCCGTGAGCCGGTGACGTCGCTCGCCCACTGGATCCAGGGGGCCCGGCCCCGAACGCTGGGGGCGGCGGTGTCGCCCGTGCTGGTCGGCACCGCGGTGGCGTCGCGGTACGGCGACGTCACCGGGTGGCGCGCCCTGTTCTGCCTGCTCCTCGCCGTCGCCCTGCAGGTGGGCGTCAACTACGCCAACGACTATTCCGACGGAGTGCGCGGGGTCGATACGCAGCGGCGGGGCCCGGTGCGGCTCACCGCCGGCGGGCTGGCCGCGCCGGCCAGGGTGAAGCAGGCGGCGCTGCTGTCGTTCGCCGTAGGGGGGCTGCTCGGCATCGGGCTGGCCGTGGCCGTGGACTGGCGGCTGATCCTCGTGGGGGCGGCGTCCATCCTGGCCGCCGCCCTCTACTCCGGCGGGCCCAAGCCCTACGCCTCGTCCGGCCTGGGCGAGGTCATGGTGCTGGTGTTCTTCGGGTTCGTGGCCACGTGCGGGTCGGCCTACGTCCACCTCGAGCGGGTGCCCTGGCTGGCCGTGGGCGCCGCCGTGCCGGTCGGCCTGCTGGCCTGCGCCATCCTCCTGGTCAACAACCTGCGCGACGTCGACTCCGACCGCGACGTGGGCAAGCGGACCCTGGCCGTGCGGGTGGGCAAGGCCCGCACCCGGGCGCTGTACCGGGCCAGCATCGTCCTGTCGTTGCTGGCCGTGGTCGTCCTGGCCCCGACCGCCCCCGCCGCCCTCCTGGCTCTCGCCGCCGCGCCACTTGCCGT
This sequence comes from Acidimicrobiales bacterium, assembly GCA_050742435.1. GTDB lineage: Bacteria > Actinomycetota > Acidimicrobiia > Acidimicrobiales > AC-14 > CADCTB01. Next base: position 1,730 of record JBOGIE010000224.1, read on the forward strand.
GCCGCCGCTGCGGATCGTGGCGTCCAAGGTCGACCCGCCCTCGCTCGTGCGGGCCCTGGTCGCCACCGCCCGCCTCCAGCTGGTGTTCTCCGCCCTCCTGGCCGCCGGGCTGGCGGTATGACGCCGGTCGTCACCGAGCACCGCGTCCGCCTGCCCCTCCGGGTGCCGCTGGGCGGCTCGGCCTTCCGTGAGGCGGTGCTGCTGGAGGGGCCGGCCGGCTGGGGCGAGTGGTCGCCCCTTCCCGGGTACCCGTCCGACCCGGCGCGGTGCCGCCGGGCGGCCGAGGAGGCGGCGTCGGGTGGGTGGCCCCGCGCCGTTCGCCAGGAGGTGCGGGTCAACGCCCTGGTGCCGGCGATCGGCCCCGACGAGGCGGCGGCGCTCGCCGCCGGGCACGCGGACGTCAAGGTCAAGGTGGGCGACGAGGGCGACGTCGACCGGGTGGCCGCGGTGCGCGACGCCATCGGCCCCAACGCCCGCCTGCGCGTCGACGCCAACGGGGCCTGGGACGTCGAGCAGGCGGTCACGGCCGTCGCCCGTCTGCGTCCTTTCGACCTGGAACTGGTCGAGCAGCCGGTCGCCTCTCTCGAGGACCTGGCTGCCGTGCGCCGGCGGGTCACCGTTCCGGTGGCCGCCGACGAGTCCGTGCGCGGGCTGAAGGACGCCCGCCGCCTGGCCGTCCTCGGAGCGGCCGACGCCCTCGTCGTGAAGGTCCAGCCGCTGGGCGGGGTGGCCGCCTCCCTCGAGGTGGGCGCCGCCGCCGGCGTCCCCCTGATCGTCTCCTCCCTGTACGAGACGTCGGTGGGGCTGGCCGCCGGCCTGGCCCTCGCCGCCGCCCTCGACGACCTGCCGTTCGCCTGCGGCCTGGGGACGGCGGAACTGTTCGCCGCCGACGTGGTGGCCGACCCGCTGGTACCCGTGCGGGGGATACTGGCGGTCCGCCGGCCGGTGCCCGACCCGGGGCTGCTGGCCCGTTACGGGGTGGGGGGATGAAGGACGAGGAACGCGGCCAGCAGCCGGGTGAAGCTCCCCGGGCGTTCGAGGTGGGCGGCGTGGCCCGCGCCCGCCAGGGCGACCACCTGGGCGGTGACGCCGATGGCCTCGGCCATCTCCTCGGCCAGGTTGGCGTAGCGGGTGTCGTTCTGACCGGCCACGGCCAGCACCGGCATGCTCATCTCGCCCAGGCGCGACCACAGCGGCTTCTGCGCGCCCGTCCCCAACCGGCGCAGGGCGCCGGCCAGGCCGGCGGGGGGGTTGGCCCGGCGGGCCGCCAGATCCTCGGGGGTGGGCGTGAGCGTCGAGAACATCGACTGGGCCAGCCATTTCTCCAGGAACGCCTCCGTGCCGATCCGCTCGATCTCGGAGGCCAACGCCTCGTCGGACTTCCGGCGGGCCGCCCGTTCCGCCTCGTCGGCCAGCCCGGGCGACGCCCCGACCAGGACCAGGGCCTGCACGATGTCGGGGCGGTCGAGGGCCAGGCGCAGGCACAGCCGCCCACCCATGGAGTAGCCCACGTAGGTGGCCGGACCACCGGCCTCGCCGATGGCCGCCGCCGCCTCGGCGAAGTCCATCTCGATGTCCGCCGAGCCCCCGTGGCCGGGCAGGTCCACCCGCACGACCTGGAAGGTGTCGGCCAGGGAGGTGGCCAGCCCGTCCCAGGACCGCAGCGTCTGGGTGAACCCGTGCACGAGCACGAGCCGGTCGGGACCTCGCCAGTCGAACGCCCGGTGGAGGGCCTGGGCCATCGGGAGATCATCACATGACCGCCGGCCCCGACCTCAATACCGGCCTGGCCCGCACCCTGGTCGACGAGTGGGCCCGCGCCGGGGTGGTGGGCGCGGCGGTGAGCCCCGGGTCCCGTTCGACGCCCCTGGCGCTGGCCCTGGCCGGCGATGGGCGGGTCCCCCTCCACGTGTTCCTGGACGAGCGGTCGGCCTCCTTCTTCGCCCTGGGCGCGGCCAAGGCGTCGGGGCGGCCGGCCGTCGTCCTGTGCACGTCGGGGACGGCGGCGGCCGAGTTCCACCCGGCGGTGCTCGAGGCCTCTCACGCCCGCGTCCCCCTGGTTGTCTGCACCGCCGACCGCCCGCCCGAGCTGCGCGACACCGGCGCCGGCCAGGCCGTCGACCAGCTCAAGCTCTACGGCGACGCCGTCCGGTGGTTCGTCGAGGTGGGCGCCCCCGCCGTGGGCGACACGGAAACCCCCTACTGGCGCTCGGTGGCCTCACGGGCGGTGGCCGCCGCCGCCGGGCCACCGGCGGGCCCGGTCCATGTGAACCTGGCCTTCCGCGAGCCCTTGGTGCCGACCGGGGCCGAGGTGGTCGTGCCCCCGGGGCGCGAGGACGGGGCGCCCTGGGTCACCGTCGCTCACCGCCGTCCGCAGCCCAGCCCGGCCGAGGTCGAACGCCTGGCCTTCCTGGTGGCGGCCGAGACCCGGGGCGTGATCGTCGTCGGGTGGGGGGCCGACGTGGACCCCTGGGCGGTCGAGCGCTTCTCCTCCGCCGCCTGCTGGCCGGTGCTGGCCGACCCCATATCCGGGGTGCGCCAGGGCCCGCACGCCATCTCGACCTACGACGCCCTCCTCCGCTCGCCCGGAGTGGCCCGCAGCCTCCGGCCCGACGTGGTCCTCCGGATCGGCGCACCGCTCACCGGGAAGGTGACGACCACCTGGCTCGACCCGACGGTGCGCCAGATCCTCGTCGACCCGGACGGAGCGTGGCTCGATCCCAACCGGGCGTCGAGCGAGCGCATCGTGGCCGATCCCACCGCCCTGCTCGACGCGGTGAGCCGGCGCAGCCCGACCCGCTCCGAGTCCTTCTGGCTCAGCTCGTGGATGCGGGCCGAGGCGGCCGTGCGCCGCGACCTCGACCGGCTGCTCGACTCGTGGGCCGAGCCGTTCGAGGGCCGGGTGGCCCGCGATCTGGTGGCCGGCCTGCCGTCCGGGTCGACGCTCGTGGTCGGCTCCAGCATGCCGGTGCGCGACGTGGAGACCTTCGCCCGGCCCCGCTCGGGCGTCCGGTTCCTGGCGAACCGGGGGGTCAACGGGATCGACGGGTTCGTGTCCACCGTGCTGGGCGTGGCGTCGGTGGCGTCGCGGGAGGCGGGGCCGGTCGTCGCCCTGTGTGGCGATCTCACCTTCCTGCACGACGCGGGTGGCCTGCTCGGCGCCGGGCGGAGGGGGCTGTCGGCCACCTTCGTCGTGGTCGACAACGACGGCGGCGGCATCTTCAACTTCCTCCCCCAGGCCCGGGCCGGCCTGGGTGACGCCTTCGAGGTCCTGTTCGGGACGCCGCAGGGCGTCGACCTGGCCGAGGTGGCCGCGGTGCACGGCGTGGGCGCGGAAGTGGTGACCAAGGCCGACGACCTCGTCCCCGCCGTCGAACGGGCCGTCGCCGGTGGGGGCGTCCGCCTCGTCGTGGTGCCCACCGACCGGGTGGACAA
>JBOGIE010000225.1:0-5155 GCA_050742435.1 Acidimicrobiales bacterium
CAACAACATGAGCGAGATGGGCGGCCTGCGGAAACACATGCCCACCACGTTCTGGACGTTCCTGGTCGGCTCGGTCGCCCTGGCCGGCATCTTCCCCCTGGCCGGCTTCTGGTCGAAGGACGAGATCTTGCTCGGGGCGTCGGAGAACGGCTTCCCGCTCATGCTCGTCGTCGGCCTGATCGGGGCGTTCATGACCGCGGCGTACATGACGCGGGCCTGCTACCTGATCTTCGCCGGGGAGTACCGCGGCCACGGCCACCCCCACGAGGCGCCGCCGTCCATGGCCTGGTCCCTGCGCATCCTGGCCGTGCCCGCGGTCCTGGCCGGCCTCCTCAACGCACCCGGCATCCTGCTCTTCAACGACTGGGTGGCCTTCGAGGTCGAGGGCGTCGAGCACTTCCTCCTCCACCACGACTTCAACGCCGGGCTGGCCGCCGCCTCGTTGGGCATCGTCCTCCTCGGCATCGCCGCCGCCTCGGCGTACTACTTCCGCGGCGCCCTCGTCGGCCTGTCCGAGCGGATCCCGATCCTGCAGACCGCCCATCGCGTGGTGGTCAACAAGTACTACCTCGACCACCTCTTCCTGGGCATCATCCGGGCCATCCAGTACCCCATCGCCCGGGCCGCCTACTGGACCAACCAGCACGTGCTCGACGGGGTGGTCAACGGGGTGGGCAAGAGCGCCGAGCGCGGCGCCCGGGTGGTCTACGACGTCATCGACCAGCGGGTGATCGACGGCGCGGTGAACGGCGCCGGCCTGTCGGCCGAGGAGGGCGGCAGCCTCCTGCGGTACTTCCAGACCGGGCGGGTGCAGCAGTACGCGGCCATGTTGTTCGGCGCGGTCGCGGTGTTGGCGATGGGCCTGGTGGCCTTCACGTGAGTCACATGAGGGAGCTTCGAAACAGATGCTGACCGCTGCGGTCTTCCTGCCCATCGTCGGTGCCGCGGTGCTGGCCCTGATCCCGCGCGACCGCGAGGAGACGTTGAAGGCGGTCGCCCTCCTCGTCACCGCGGCCACCACGGTTGTGGGGCTGGCCCTGCTGTTCGGGTTCGACTACGACGACGCCGGCGCGCTCCAGTACGAGACCAACCGCGGCTGGATCGACGTCATCAACAGCCGCTACCACATCGGCATCGACGGGATCTCCCTCCCGCTGCTCCTCCTGTCGATGGTGATCACCCTCCTGTGCGTCATCTACTCCTGGGACCACTTCCCCGAGCCGCACAACCCCAAGGCCTTCCTCATCCTCATGCTCGTGCTGGAGACGGGCATGAACGGCACGTTCGCCGCCCAGGACCTCATCCTGTTCTTCGTCTTCTTCGAGCTGGTCCTGCTGCCGATGTACTTCATGATCGGCGTGTGGGGCGGTCCCAACCGGCAGTACGCGGCCATCAAGTTCTTCCTGTACACGCTGTTCGGCTCGGCCCTCATGATCCTGAGCTTCCTCGCCCTGTTTTTCCTGGGCGGCCAGACCTTCGACATCCCCGAGCTCATCCAGTCGGCCGGCGACATCTCCCACGGCACCCAGCTCCTGATCTTCGGCGGCCTGTTCATGGGCTTCGCCATCAAGGTGCCGATGTTCCCGTTCCACACCTGGCTGCCTGACGCCCACACCGAGGCGCCCACGGTGGGCTCGGTGATCCTGGCGGCCGTCCTCCTGAAGCTGGGCACCTACGGCTTCGTCCGCATCGCCATCCCCATCCTTCCCGAGGCGGCCCGTTCCTGGGCCCCGTGGATCGGGCTGCTGGCCGTCATCGGCATCATCTACGGCGCCCTGGGCTGCCTGGCCCAGCGGGACATGAAGCGCCTCATCGCCTTCTCGTCCGTGGCCCACATGGGCTTCGTGATGCTCGGTATCGCCACCCTCACCAACTTCGGCATCAACGCCGCGGTCTTCGGCATGGTCGCCCACGGGATGATCACCGGGATGCTGTTCTTCCTCGCCGGTTCCATCCAGGAGCGCTTCGGCACCCGTGAGCTCTCCCGCCTCGGGGGCCTGCTTCTCCAGGCGCCCCGCTTGGGATGGATCCTCGGCTTCTGCGTCTTCGCCTCACTCGGGCTGCCCGGCCTGGCCGGGTTCTGGGGCGAGTTCCCGGCCATCCTCTCCGCCTACCAGCCGGCCGAGGGCCTGAGCGAGACCACGTTCCGGGTGTACATGGCCGTGGCCGCCATCGGCACCGTCTTCGCCGCCGGCTACCTGCTCTGGATGCTGCAGCGGGTGGCGTTCGGCACGGTGAAGGACGAGTTCGAGAAGTCGCACGTCCACGACGTGCACCTCCCCGAGTACATCGCCTGGGCGCCGCTGCTCATCGCCATCCTGGCCTTCGGCATCTTCCCGCACCTTCTGTTCGACATCACCGACGCCGCGGTCAACGTCGTGACCTCGGGCGTGAGCGCCGCCGAGGGCGTGGCGGCCGGGAGGTAGGCGGCGCCCATGCCGTTCACCCCACCGAGCCTCGACTACCACGCGCTGACGCCGGAGATCATCCTCACCCTGACGCTCGCCATCGTGCTGGTGGCCGACCTCTTCCTCCACCAGTCCCGCAAGTGGCTGCTCTCCAACATCGCCGCCTTCGGCCTCGTGGCGGCCATGATCCCGATCCTGTCGCTGGCCCTCTCCGGCGACGACGTCCGGTCCATGGTGGGCGGCGCATATGTGGTCGACAACTTCGCCCTCGTGCTCAAGGCCCTGTTCCTGGGCGTGGGGTTCGTCGTCCTGCTCATGTCGATCAACTACGTCGAGGAGGGCGACTACTACGAGGGGGAGTTCTACTTCCTCCTGCTCTGCTCGCTGCTCGGCATGGTGGTCATGGCGTCGTCACGCGACCTCATCACCATCTTCGTGGCGCTCGAGACGCTCTCCATCCCCGCCTACATGCTCGCCGGCTGGCGCAAGCGCGACCTCAAGAGCAACGAGGCCGCCCTCAAGTACTACCTCCTGGGCGTGCTGGCCTCGGCGGTGATGCTCTACGGAATGTCGCTCATCTACGGGTTCACGGGGACCACCCTGCTGACCGGGATCGGCGAGCAGCTGCGGGGCAACGCGGCCGAGCAGCCCATGGTCACCGTGGCCATCCTCTTCATCATCGTGGGGTTCGCCTTCAAGGTGTCCGCCGTCCCGTTCCACGCCTGGGCGCCCGACACCTACGAGGGCGCGCCCACCCCCGTCACCGCCTTCCTGTCCGTGGCGTCCAAGACCGGGGGGTTCGTCGCCCTGCTGCAGCTGGTCTTCATCGGGTTCTTCGGCCGGGACGACGTGTGGGGGCCGCTCTTCGGCCTCCTGGCCGCGCTCACCATGACGGTCGGGAACCTCGTCGCCCTGCGCCAGACGAACATCGTCCGCATGCTGGCCTACTCGTCGATCGCCCAGGCCGGCTACATCCTGGTCCCGCTGGCCATCGCCGGCACGCAGGAAGGGGCGGCGGCCGACAGCGCGTTCACCGCCGCGATCGTCTACCTCCTCATCTACGCGGCCATGAACCTCGGGGCCTTCGCCATCGTGATCGCCGTGGCCCGCAAGACCCGCTCGGGGGAGATCTCCTCCTACGGAGGGTTGTACGAGTACGCGCCCGGCCTGGCCGTGCTGATGACCATCTTCCTCTTCTCCCTCGCCGGCATCCCCCCGCTGGCCGGCATGTGGGCCAAGATCTTCATCTTCCGCGCCGTGCTCGACGCCGGCACGGCCTGGGCCGTGCTGCTGGGCGTGGTGGCCGCGGTCAACTCGGTGATCGCCCTGTTCTATTACGCCGCCGTCGCCCGGGAGATGTGGATGAGCCCGGTGCCCGACGGCGACCGCACGCCGATCCGGGTGCCGGCCCCGCTGATCACCGCGCTGGGGCTGACCGCCGCCGTGGTCCTGGTCATCGGGGTCTACCCCCAGGCATTCGCCCGCTTCGGGGACCTGGCGTCGCTGATCCCCTAACTGCCGTCGTCGCCGAGCGGGCCCGGGTGCACGGGCCGCTGGGCTACGACGAGGTGGTCGAGCTGGCCCTGTACCACCCAGAGCACGGCTTCTACGAGACGGGGGGCGGGGCCGGGCGGGGCGGTGACTTCCTGACCAGCCCCGAGGTGGGCGGGCTGTTCGGGGCGGTCGTGGCCCGGGCCCTCGACGCCTGGTGGGACGAGCTGGACCGGCCGTCGCCGTTCACCGTGGTCGAGGCCGGTGCCGGACGGGGGGCGCTGGCCCGGGCGGTCGTAGCCGCCGCGCCGGCGTGCCGGGGCGCCCTCCAGTACGTCGCCGTGGAGCGGTCCGCGGCCCTCCGGGACGAGGAGGCGGTGGCGGGCATGCCGCGCGAGCCGTTCGTCGGCGTGGTGCTGGCCAACGAGCTGCTCGACAACCTCCCCTTCGCCCTGCTCGAGCGCACGGCGGACGGATGGGCCGAGGTACGGGTGGACGACCGGCTGGCCGAGGTGCTGGTGCCGGTCGACGTGGGCCCGGGGGTCGAGGCCGAGGTGGGGGCGCGGGTGCCGGTGCAGCGGGCGGCCGCGGCGTGGGTCGACGCTGCTCTGGGAGTCGTGCGCCGCGGCCGGGTGGTGGTGATCGACTACGCCGACACCACGGCCTCCCTGGCCGCCCGCCCGTGGACCCAGTGGGTGCGCACCTACCGTCGCCACGGCCGGGGGAGCCATCCGCTGGCCGACCTCGGCCACCAGGACATCACCTGCGAGGTGGCCGTCGACCAGCTCCCTCCGCCCACGGCGGACCGCAGCCAGGCCGAGTTCCTCGCCGCCTTCGGCATCGACGACCTGGTGTCGGCCGCCCGCCGGGCGTGGCAGGAACGGGCCCACATCGGCGACCTGCAAGCCCTCACCGCCCGCAGCCGGGTCCACGAGGCCGCCGCCCTCACCGACCCGGTCGGGCTGGGGGCGTTCCGGGTGCTGGAGTGGGCTCAGGGGGTGTAGCGGACCCCGTCCGACGCCGAGGCCGGCGAGCTGACCACCACCAGGCCACCCCAGACGATCATCCCCTGCCCGTCCCATACGGCGATGGGCAACCCCCGGCCCAGCAGCGACACCGGTTCGAGTGGCCTCCACCGGTCGCTCGCCGGGTCGTAGGCCGCGCCGTCGCCGATGGGTGCGAGCAGCGTCCTCCGCTCGATGATCCGGTCGAGGGGCCCGCTGCCCTCCTCGGGGAGGCCGATGCCGCCCCAGACC
>JBOGIE010000226.1:0-5142 GCA_050742435.1 Acidimicrobiales bacterium
ACTTCGGCACCTTCACCCTCGACCTCTCGGTGGTGATGGAGGCCTGCGTGCGAGGCAAGCTGAACATCCTGGTCTCGGGTGGTACCGGCACCGGTAAGACGACCAACCTCAACGTGCTGTCGTCGTTTATCCCCGAGGGCGAGCGCATCGTCACCATCGAGGACGCCGCCGAACTCCAGCTCCAGCAGTCCCACGTCCTGAGCCTGGAGGCCCGCCCGCCGAACGCCGAAGGCGCCGGCGAGGTCAAGATCCGCGACCTCGTCCGGAACGCCCTCCGTATGCGACCCGACCGCATCATCGTCGGTGAGGTCCGTGGCGCCGAGGCCCTGGACATGCTCCAGGCCATGAACACCGGCCACGAGGGCTCGATGACCACCGTCCACAGCAACGGGCCCCGTGACGCCCTCAGCCGCCTCGAGACCATGGTCCTGATGGCCGGCTACGAGCTGCCGGTCAAGGCCATCCGGGAGCAGATCCACTCGGCCCTGAACCTGATCATGCACCTCGACCGCATGCCCGACGGCCGCCGCGTGGTGACCTCGGTCACCGAGTTGCAGGGCATGGAGGGCGACACGATCCTCCTCCAGGAGATCTTCAAGTACCGCCAGTACCCCCGGGCCGAGAACGGCCGGACGTCCGGCGAGCTGGGGGCCACCGGCCTGCGGCCCAAGTTCCTCGACAAGCTGGCCGAGGACGGCATCGAGGTGCCGGCCAAGGCCTTCCGGGCCCCGTCGGCGGCGCCGCCCCAGCCGGTCTCCCGCCTCCGCAACACCCGAGTCCCGTCCGTGTCCAAGCTGGCTACCGCGGAGCGTGCCCGATGAACGCCGGTGTCTTCGCCATGATCGCCGTCGGCCTGGGCCTGGCCCTGGTCGTCGGCGGCCTCCTCTTCCGGGTCCGGGAGCGCGAAAGGGCGCTGGCCGAGATCCTCGACCTGCCCTTCGGGGAGCGTGACGTCCGGCCCGACGCCCTGACCGAGGGCTACAACCCCCTCGTCGAGGGCACCATCGGGCTGGCCGGCAAGATGGTCGACCAGTTCGACGAGAAGGGCGACGTCCGCGCCGCCCTGGAACGGGCCCGCATCCCGATGCGTCCCGGGGAGTACGTCGTCACCGCCGGGGCGGCCACGCTGGCCCTGGCCGCCGTGCTCTACGGCCTCACCGGGGTGTGGTTCGTCGCCCTGATCGGCGTGGCCGTCGGCCCGCTGGCGGCCACGTCGTTCGTCCGCTACCGCATCGCCAAGCGCAAGAAGGCCTTCGAGGCCGCCCTTCCCGACGCCCTGACCCTGATCGCCTCGTCGCTCTCGGCCGGCCACACCTTCCTGCGGGCCATCCAGATGATGTGCGAGGAGGCCGAGCCGCCCATGTCCGAGGAGTTCTCCCGGGTGGTGGCCGAGACCCGGCTGGGCGACCCCGTCGTCGACGCCCTGGGCCGGATGGCCAAGCGCCTCGAGGTCCGGGACCTGGACTGGGTGGTGCAGGCCATCCGCATCCAGCAGACGGTGGGTGGCCGGCTGGCCGACCTGCTGCACACGCTGGCCGACTTCATCCGGGCCCGCGAGGAGGTTCGCCGCGACGTCGCCGTGCTCACCGCCGAAGGGCGGATCTCGGCCTACGTGCTGACCGCCCTCGCACCGTTCATGTTCCTGGCCATCCAGGTGGTCAGCCCGGACTACATGAAGCCGATGTTCCAAGGGTGGGGCCTCGTGGTCCTCGCCGTCACGGGGCTGGTCATGACCTTCGGCTCCGTTGTCATCTTCCGCATGTGCAAGATCGAGGTGTGACCGTGTCCTCTCTCAGCATCCTCGCCATCACCTTCACGGCCCTGGGGGCGGCTATGGCCGCCGTGGGCGTGGCCCGGGCCCGGCGCCCGGCGTTCAACGTGGCCGAGTACTTCCAGGAGCTCGACGCCGACGCCGGCGGCCCGGTCGACGAGTTCGAGGCCAAGCTGGCCCAGCCCTTCTGGGTCCGGGTGGTCCAGCCCTTCAGCGGCCGGGCCCTGAAGAGCGTCACCCGCCTCACGCCCAGCGACTACCTGGAGCGGACCCACCGCAAGCTGCTGCTGTCCGGGCTCACCGGCACCATGCGGGCCGAGGAGTTCGTGATCGCCCAGGCCGCGGCCACCGGGCTCCTGACCGTGGGGGCCCTGGGCTACCTGCTCCTCGCCCACCCGGCGCCCCGGATCGGCATCATGCTGCTCATCCTGGCCCCGGTCATCGGCTGGTGCCTCCCGGCCTCGTGGCTCTCCCGCAAGGTCACCGAGCGCCAGGGCGCCATCCTCAAGGACCTGCCCGACACGCTGGACCTGCTGGCCATCTCGGTGGAGGCCGGCATGGGCTTCGAAGGTGCGCTGGAGATCGTCTGCCAGCACTTCAAGTCGCCGCTGGCCGCGGAGTTCGCCCGGACCCTGCACGAGATGGAGCTGGGCCTGCCCCGGCGGGACGCCTTCCAGAACCTCAAGCGCCGCACCGAGGTGCCCGAGCTGTCGAACTTCGTCCTCGCCCTGCTGCAGGCCGACGCCCTGGGCATCCCGATCGGCCGGGTCCTAAAGACCCAGGCCACCGAGATGCGGAACAAGCGCCGCCAGTGGGCGCGGGAGAAGGCGGCCAAGCTGCCGGTCAAGATGCTGTTCCCGCTGGTCCTGTTCGTCTTCCCGGCCATCATGGTCGTGGTCCTCGGCCCGGCTGCGGCAGGCATCTCCCAGGCCTTCAGGTAGGCGCCGTGCAGGCCCCACCGTCGGCGTCGACTCTTCCGGCGGTCCGGGCCACCCCGCTCACCTCGCTCAGCGCCGGCGTGCGCTGGGTCACGCTGGCCCTCGGCCTCGTCCTGGCCGTCATAACCGGTGAGATGACGGCGAGGGTCGGCGCGTGGGCGCTGGCCCTCGCCGCCGTCGCCGTCTGGCAGGCCGACAACCAGCGGGCCCGGAAGGACCAGCCGGGCCGGCTGGCGGCGGCCATCGAGTTGACCGTCGACGTGGCGGCCGTCGTGACCACCGGGGCGTGGGGCTCGCCGTACGTCCTCTGCCTCCTCGGCGGGGTCATGACCGTGGGCTTCGCCGGAGGGTTCTCGGCCGGCGTCAGGACCGCGGTGGCGGCCAGCGTGGCCGTGGCCGTGCCCCACCACCTGGCCCTGGAGACCCTGTCGGCCGAGAGCCTGCGCACCAGCGGCCAGTGGACGGTCGAGCTGCTCCTGGTCGCGCTCCTCGCCGGCTACGCCCGCCGCCTCTTCGGGCAGGCCGAGGAGCAGCACACCCTCGCCCTCGACCGCATGCACCAGCTGAACGAGGCCAACGACCTGCTGGTCTCCCTGCACCGGGTGGCCCAGACGCTGCCCGCCTCGCTCGACCTCGAGCAGGTGCTGGCGTCGACCGTCAACCGCCTGCGGGGCCTCATCGACTGCGACGTGGTGGCCGTGCTCCTCCACGACGAGGCCACCGACACCTGGACGGTGGCCGCGTCCGAGGGCGCGGCCCTGCCCCGCATGCTCGCCGGCAACGAGCTGCCCCGCCCGCTCGCCGCGGCGACCACCAGCAGCGTGGCGTCGCTGGTCGTCAGCCTCGGTCCCGGTGAGGGCCTGGGCCCGGAGATCCTGTCCCGGTCGGGCCTGTACGCCCCCCTGCGGGCGCGCGGCGGCCTGGTGGGCCTGATCGCCCTCGAGCAGCACGAGCCCGGCTTCTACGGGCGGCGCGACCTGCGCATCCTGGACGGCTTCGTCCAGCCCGCGGCCCTGGCCCTCGACAACGCCCGCTGGTTCGCCCGCCTCCGCACCATCGGCGCCGACGAGGAACGGGTCCGCATCGCCCGGGACATGCACGACAGCGTGGGCCAGTCGCTGGCCTTCGTCGCCTTCAAGCTGGACCGCCTGGCCGCCATGGCCGGCGACCCCAAGCTCCGCACCGAGCTGGACGGGCTGCGCACCGAGGTGCGCTGCGTCCTCACCGAGGTGCGGGACACCCTGTGCGACCTGCGCACCGAGGTGACGGACACCCGGGGCCTGGTCGAGGTCCTCGAGGAGTTCCTCGAGCGGGTGGAGGCCAGGGCCGGCTTCGAGGTCAGCTTCACCTCCCAGTGCTCCGGCCGGCTGCCCCTCGTCCAGGAGCGGGAACTGTGGCGGCTGGCCCACGAAGCGGTCACCAACGTCGAGCACCACGCCCGGGCCCAGCACCTGAGAGTGCGGTGGGAGTGCGACGGTCACTCCGGCCGGCTAACGGTCGCCGACGACGGCCGGGGCTTCCAGCCCGGCGAGGTGACCGGGAACGGCAGCTTCGGCCTGCAGGGCATGCGGGAGCGGGCCAACGCCATCGGCGCCCGCCTCGACATCGACTCCGAACCGTTCGTCGGCACGATCATCGAGTGCCGGGTGGAAAGGGTGACCCTATGACGACGCTCCTGCTGGCCGACGACCACCGCATGCTGCGGGACAGCCTCCGGCGCTCGATGGAGGAGCACGGCTTCGACGTGGTGGGTGAGGCGGGCGACGGCGCCGAGGCGGTGCAGATGGCCCAGGCGCTGCACCCCGACGTGGTGCTGATGGACGTCTCCATGCCGGCCTTGGACGGTGTCGAGGCCACCCGCCAGATCTCCCGGGTGGTCCCCGACTCCCAGGTCGTGATGCTCACCATGCACGCCGACGGTGACGTCATGGCCCGGGCAATTCAAGCGGGCGCGGTGGGCTACCTGGTCAAGGACTGCTCGATCGACGACGTGGTGTCTGCCGTCCGCCTGGCGGCCAGCGGCGAGAGCGTCCTGTCCCAGGACCTGGCCAGCTCCATGCTCCAGGACGTCAAGAAGTCCGGGCGGGGCAACGGCCACGGCGACGCCCCGGTGATCAGCGCCCGCGAGGAGGAGGTTCTCCAGCTGGTGGCCGACGGGCTGTCACTGCCGGAGGTGGCCACCGCCCTCTACATCAGCGTGAAGACGGTCAAGAACCACCTGGCGTCCATCTACGCCAAGCTCGACGCCCGCGACCGCACCCAGGCCGTCCTCCGCGCCGTTCGCATGGGGATCATCCGCCTCGACTGATTCCGATGGCGGCTCTCCGCCGACGGATTCGATGGCGGCTCTCCGCCGACGGAAACTTCGTGCCGATTTTCTCAAGTTTGCCTTCCGGGCGCCGATACCTCTGGGGAAACCCAGGTCGCCCCGGG
>JBOGIE010000227.1:0-5133 GCA_050742435.1 Acidimicrobiales bacterium
CGGCGGGGGGCGGCGGTCGTGGCCCGGGACCGGCTCGGAGGCCGGCGGCGGGCCGGCTGCGGCCGCGGTCGGGGGGGCCGGCTGGGGGGCTGTTCGTCCACGCTGGAAGCCATCAGAGGGGGCCTGCGATCAGTCTTGTCGCACGGTTGGGGTGCGTCTCCGGGGGAAGGTCGGCGCCCAGCGATGACCAGGCGGAAAATCTCACGATCTGTGGTCAACGATCCGTTGACCGCCTATCTGCAGCAAGTCTATTGTGACTTCGCATTCAACGGAAGGGGTGTGCATGCGTCATCTGGCTGCGGTGGATCTGACCGGCTGGTACGTCGGTTACATCATCGCGGGTGTCCTGATCACTGTCGTCGTGATCCTCGTCGCCATCATCCTGGGGCTGGCCCGCCGCATCGGCGTGCAGGCCGACGTCGTCGTCGGCGCCCTGGACCAGGCCCGGATCAACACGCTCCCGCTCTGGGACGTCGACAAGGTCAACGGCGGCGTCCGGTCCATCATCAAGAGTGCCCAGGAGGCACGCGCCGTCCTGGGAGGAGGGGAGTAATGGAAGCCATGCTGGCCGACGTCGCCAGGGAGCACATCACCTTCTGGTGGGTGACCCTCGGCCTCGGGGCCGTCGTCATCTCCGCCGTCATCCTGCTCCTGTCGCTGCTCGTCACCTTCGTCGACGACATCGACAAGAACGTCCGTGAGGCGTGGGACACTGCCACCCGGGTCGCCCAGAACACGGCCACCACCTGGATGCTGAACCAGGCCGGCTCCCTCACCGCCGACCTGCGCAACGAGGTTCGCAAGCACGCCGAGCTGTTCGAGGCCGCCGCCGCCGCCGAGGGGAGAAGGTAGTGACGCTCCGTATCTTTCTGACCGTCCTCGAGATCGCCCTTCTCGTCGGCACCCTGGCCACCTTCCTCAACATCGTGGCCAAGCAGCTCAACCGCATCTCGGCCAACCTGGCCCGTATCGCCTGGGGTGTCCGGGCCGTGGAGACCATGTGCGGGGTCATCGGCCCCGCCGTGGACCGCATCAACGGCAACCTGGTCGACGTCAACAACGACCTGACCCGGGCGGCTGCCGCCGCCGAGAGGCTGGCCTAGCTCTTTCCGTCGAAAGGGAAGCGGCAATGACCGACTGGCCGCTGCCCCCGCTGTACGAACCGAGAGGCCCGCGCGACAGCCACGAGGCGGTCGTGCGGGCCTTTCTTCATCTCCCTGGCCCGAGCGGCCCGGGGACCGGGAGGCGCGGCCCCTCGCCCCACTCCGACCGCCTCCACGTGGAGGACCGGGTGCTGCGGGTGGACGGCGACATGCCCCTCGCCCTCTGGGTGGGCCCCCGCACCGTGCTGGTGCTCTTCGACATCCCCGACGACCTGGTCGAGATCCGCCAGACCGTGCGTGACGTCCTCACCGAGGAGGGGCTGACCCTTCTCGACGAGCAGTCGCCCCTGGGGATCGCGGTGGGCATCCAGCTGGTGGGGGCCCGCACGGTCACCTGGGACCTGTGGGGGGCCGACATCGACGAGGCCTTCGCCGAGCTGCGCAAGGCGGCGGCCGGGGGCGACGACGACATGCTGCTCGGCGGCGGCCTGCCCCCCGGCTTCTAGCCCGTGGCCGACCTCGAAGCCGTCATCTTCGACGTCGACGGCACCCTCGTCGACAGCGAGCGCCACGGCCACCGGGTGGCGTTCAACCGGGCGTTCGAGGAGTTCGGCCTGCCCTACCGCTGGGACGAGGATCTCTACGGCGAGCTGCTGCACGTCACCGGGGGCCAGCGGCGGATCGACGGCTACCTGGCCGACCAGGGGATGGCCGAGGCCGAGCGGGCCGAGCTGGCCAAGAAGCTGCACCGGCGCAAGACCGAGATCCTCGAGCAGATGGTCGACGAGGGGGCCATCGAGGTCCGCCCCGGCGCCGCCCGCCTCATCGAGGAGCTGGCCGGTGAGGGGGTGGCCCTGGCCGTGGGCACCACCGGCAGCCGACGCTGGGTGGAGCGCCTGCTGCGCCGGGTCCTGCCCGACGTGTCCTGGGCCGCCATCGTCGCCGGCGACGACGTGTCGGCCCGCAAGCCCGACCCCGAGGTCTTCCTGCTGACCCTGAAGGAGCTGGGCCTCGACGGGCCCCGCGGCGCGGTCGTGGTGGAGGACTCGGCCGAGGGCCTGGCCGCGGCGTGCGCCGGCGGGTTGTGCTGCGCGGTGGTCGTCAACGGCTATACCGCCGACCACGACCTGGCCGGCGCCGACCTGGTGGTCGACGGCTTCGGCCGGCCTGGGTCGGGGGCCGAAGTCCTCGCCGATCCCCACGGCGTGGCGGAGGGCGGCATCCTCGACGCCACCGTGCTCCGAACCCTTCTGCAATGCCGGAACCCGGACGGGTAGCCTCGGTTCAACGGTTTCAGGAGAGGGTCGGAGTTTGGAACAGGCCGTCCAGCAGGGATCGACCAACGGCCAGGTCGCCGGGCAGGAGCCCACCGAGAAGCTGTACGCGTTCACCACCAGGTCGCGGTTGAAGGGCCCCTGGTTCTTCCCCCACATGCTCTACGCCACCCTGCGGGTCCGCGGCCAGCTCAAGCGCACGGGCGACGTGGTGAGGTGGGCCAGCATCATCGCCAGCCCCACCGAGTTCTGGACCATCACCGTCTGGAACAGCCGCCACGACATGCAGGAGTTCATGCGGTCGGGCGCCCACGACGACATCATGTGGTACTTCTCCAAGTGGCTGAAGTCCTTCTGGCTCATGCGGTGGAGGCCCGGCCCCGAGGAGGTCGGGCGGTGGAAGGGGCTGACGCTGGGCCGCCCCGAACCCGCCTACGGGGCCACCCACGGACCGAAGACCGAGGCTCTGGAGAAGGCGCTCGAGCACCTGCCCCGGCTCCGGTCGTCCATGGCCGTCGACGGCGCCCTCACCTACGACACGGCGCCCCAGACCCGGCGGCGGCGGGCCGAGGTCATGGGGGCGGGGGGAGGTGTGGTCCACATCCGCACGTCGCCCTGGCGAACGGCCCAGGCCTACCTGGCCCTGCGGGCTTTGGAGGGCGAGGCCCGCGACGACCCGGACTACCTCAAGGGGGTGGTGGGCATCAGCCGCCCGGGCCAGCTCTACCTGCTCTCGGTCTGGCGGGACCGCGCCGGCACCCGCCGCATGCTGCGGTCGCCCCAGGTCCGCAAGCTGGCCGAGCGCTTCCCGGGGACGTGGGCCAACGAGTGGTTGCCCGAGAACGAGTTCGGCCACTGGGACGGGCTGCGCCTGCGCCGGACCCGGGCCCGGTACTCGATCCAGATGCCCAAGGCGGCCATGGAACTGGACCGCAACGGCGCGGGGCAGCCGGTGCCGCCGCGGGTCCAGGCCCCCGACGTCCCCTAGTCTCAGGGTTGCTCTCGGGGTTTCCCCCGGTCCGCGC
Source organism: Acidimicrobiales bacterium (assembly GCA_050742435.1). Taxonomy (GTDB): domain Bacteria; phylum Actinomycetota; class Acidimicrobiia; order Acidimicrobiales; family AC-14; genus CADCTB01. The sequence goes on from JBOGIE010000227.1 coordinate 3,403, forward strand.
CGTCGGTCCCCGGTACTAAAGTCGGCTTATGCGCGATCGACGAGGTGGCTGAGCCCGTGGCCACCCAGGCACTGAAGTGCGAGCGCCATGGTGAGGCCACCCGGCTCACCTGCGTCGAATGCGGCAAGCCCATCTGCCCCAAGTGCGCGGTGCGCACCGACGTGGGGCTCAAGTGCGAGGCGGACGCCAAGGGGGTCGGGCTCTCCAAGGAGACGCTGGCCCTGCTGCGGCCGTCCCGCACCCCCGTCTACGTCGGGCTGGCCGGCATCCTTCTCATCCTCGGCCTGGCCGTCTTCCTCGCCGTCCGGGGCGGCGGCGGCGATCCCGAAGCCAACACCCAGGCCCTGCCCGCGGTCGGCACGTGGGAGCCGGTCCCCGACCTGGTCAGCATCCGCGGCACCACCACCGTCGTCCTGCTGAAGGACGGCCGGGCCCTGGCCGCCGGCGGCGGCGTGGGGCAGATCGCGGTGCCGGCGGCCGAGATCTTCGATCCCAACACGGGCGTCTGGCAGAGCACCGGATCGATGAACCAGGCCCGCCGCGGCCACCGGGCGGTGCTGCTGGGCGACGGGCGGGTCCTGGTGACCGGCGGCATCTCCGAGGGCGAGCTGCTCTCCTCGGCCGAGATCTACGACCCGGCCACCGGGCGCTGGACCAGCACCGCGTCGATGGGCGTCCCCCGGCTGGGCAACACCCTGACCCTGCTCAGCAACGGCAACGTGCTGAGCACCGGCGGCACGTCGGCCGACACCGCGGCCGGCGCCGGCGGCGGGCAGACCATCCGCCCCGACAATACGGCCGAGATCTACAACACGACCACCAATCAGTGGACCAAGACGTCGGGAGCCATGAGCACGCCCCGCTTCGAGCACACCGCCACCCCGCTCGACGACGGCCGGGTCCTCATCGCCGGCGGTCAGGGGCCGCCCATCGCCGGCTCCAGCGAGGCGCTGGCCAGCACCGAGCTCTACGACCCGGCGGTCGACAGCTTCCGCAACTCCAACGACATGTCCGACGCCCGGTTCAACCACACCGCCGTGCTGCTCCCCGACCGCACGGTGATGGTCAGCGGCGGCGCCGGGGGCACCAACGGCGACACGTCGCTGGCCACCGCCGAGGTGTTCAGCCCGGGCGACGGCCGCTGGACGAACGTCGGCGCCCTCACCGGCAGCCGCACCGGGCACACCGCCACCGCCTTCCCCGACGGCCGGGTGCTGGTCGCCGGGGGCGAGACGGTGACCCGGGGGAACCGGCGGTCCCTCGCCAGTGCCGAGATCTTCACCCTCGACCGGGGGGAGTGGCGCTCGGCCGGGAACATGAACTGCCCCCGCAGCGAGGCTTCGGCCACCCTGCTCGGCGACGGAAGCGTGCTCGTCGTCGCCGGCGACTTTGCCGCACCCGGCCAACAGCCCGATCCCAAGGGCTGCGCCGACCGTTACCGCCCCTGAACCTGCCCTTACCCTCCGCAGTTCCGACTCAGCACAGCTGACCTTCAGCGACAACCGAGGAGTACCACCATGGCTAAGAACAAGGACCCCAAGGCGCCGCCCTCGCCGGCCGACGACGACGCCCGCAAGAAGAACGCCCGCAAGAAAGGGCTCCTCTTCGCCATCCTGGCCTTCCCGGTGCTGATCGGCTTCTACGCCACCCTGCTGTGGTGGTCGAGCCCCCGCACCGGCGGCCAGGAGCTCCGGCTCGACCAGTACATCACCCTGCTGCGCCAGGGCCGCA
>JBOGIE010000228.1:0-5074 GCA_050742435.1 Acidimicrobiales bacterium
CGCCGACCAGGTCACGCAGCTCCCCGACGTAGGGCAGGGCCGCACCCGGCTCGAGCCCGGCGGGACGGGCCCAGGGAATGCGCAGCGCGTGGCTGCGCGCGTCGTGGGTGAGGGTGCCGATCCGCAGCCGCCCGACGTCGAACCGGCCCTCGAACATGGACCCCACCAGCCAGGCGTGGAGCTCCTGCTGCTCGGCCAGGTCGTCGAACCCGATCAGGTTGACCACCACGCTGGGCGGGAACACCCGGCGGAACCGGGCGCTGGCGGCGACGGGCGCCCGCTGGAGGAGGGAGACGAGGGCGGCGTCGAGGTCGCCGCCCCCGTCGAGGCGGGGGACCTTGCCCACCCCGTCCTCCCACCAGCGGCGGAGCGCGGCCGTGGTGGTCCGCACCAGCTGCGCGCCCCGGTCGCCGGCCGGCGTCTGGTAGCGAGCCGGGTCGACCACGGGAAGCACCCCGTACGGCTGGCGGCCGACCCGCACCAGGGGGAGCGGCCCCGAGGCGAACACGTGGTCCGACGCCCACACGCGGAGCGCGTCGATGTCGGCGTCGGAGATCAGGGGCCGGATGCGGCCGACGGGCTTGAGGAGCCGGCCGAGGTACGTGCCCGCGGTGGCCTCCCACGTGGCGTCGAGGAGGGCGTTGGCGACCGCGTGCTCGGTGGCCGCGGTGCCCGGGGCCCGGGCGAGGGGCGCGCCGGCCGCGTCGCCCACCCCGAGGGCCGCCGCCAGCCTGGGCCCCGCCGACCAGTCGGGATCGACCGCCCCACCCGCAGCGGCAGGATCGAGGGTGTCCACCTGGGCGGCGTGGGCGGTGGTGTGCCCCGCGGCCTGCTCGGCCGTGTTGTTGGTGGGCGTGCCCTGGGCGAGGAAGGCCAGCCCGTCGCCGTAGACGTGGGCGGTGAGCAGCCGGGCCAGCCCTTCCGCGCCCTCCTCGGGCGACTGGGTGGAGTCCACGCCCAGGACGACCAGCTGGTCGACCCCGTCCCGCAGCCGGCGCCCGCCGGGCAGGTCGGCGTCGCGCACGGTCACCAGCACGCCGGCCTCCCGGGCCGCCTCGGGTTCGGTGAGCCACCGCAGCCCCTCGGTGCCGAGCACCCGGCCCGGGTCGTCCTCGGGCCCGGGAGCCACGTCGAGGGTGTCGCCCACCGGGCCGCTCCACGCCCGGAAGATCTCCTGGTTGCCCCGGCGCCCGATCGCCACCCACCGGCTGGGCAGGGCGACGGCCCGGGCCGGACGGCTCCAGGTCGCGGCGCGCACCGCCACGTCGGGGTGCTGGGGACCGGGTGGGGCGCCCACGGGGTTGGCCGGGGTGGTGGCCTCGGCGATCCAGCGGGCCCGCGTCGGCCGCCGCCCCGCGGCCAGCCCGACCCACGCGGCCCGGGCCTCCTCGGGATCGTCGGGTGCCCGCCAACGCCGCTCCCAGTACGCCCGCCCGTCCCCCCGCTCGTCCTCGGTGAGCTCGGGCTCGTGGGCGTCGACGTGGATCTGGTCGGGGAAGACGCGGATGTGCAGGGTGGCGCCGCCGTCGGCGAAGCGGGTCTCGATGCGCAGGGGGAGCAGCGCCACCGGGATCTGCCCGTCGAGGGAGGCGATCGTCGACTCGGGCTGGTCGGCGGTGGCGATGCGCTCGAGGAGCTCGGCGATGAGGGCCTGGACCTCTTCGATCCGGCCGGTGGTCTGGTCGAGGGCGGCGTTCAGCTCCTCGATGCGCCGGATCACGATCTCGATCTCCGCCCGGGGCGCGCCCATCGCCGCCAGGCGGGCCAGTGCCTTCTGGGCCGCCCGCAGGCGGGTCTCCTGAGCTCGCCGCTGGGCCTCGAGCTGGCGCGCCTCTTGGCGGGCCCGGGCCAGGGCGGCCAGGTCGGCCGGGTCGGCCATCTCAGGCCTCCGGGGCGACCAGGCGCCGGGCGTGCACGGCGACGCGGACGGGGCGCTGGAACAGGGCGGCCGCAGTGGCGCCGGCGTGGGGGAGGGCGCCGAGGCCGACGGCGGCCAGCGCGGCGGGCGTGAGGTGCTGGCCGGGGGCCAGCCCGGTGTCCGACCACGCCGCCTCCGACCACGTCGCCGGCTCGGCGCCGGGGCGGGCAGCCGGGTCGTCGAGGCCGAACCGGGGCTCGGTGGGCTGCTCCTGGATCACGAAGAACCAGCCGTTCCCGTCGTCCAGGTCGTCCTCCTGGAGGTCGAAGCCGACGAACGCGATGTCCGGCTCGAAGGACCCGGCGAAGATCGGCGTCAGCGTGTCCTCGTCCCGGGTGCTCATCTCCCCGCCCGCCGTGGAGCGCACCGCGTACACCGCGGCGGTCGGGTAGCGGCGCAGCAGCTCGCCCCGCACCAGCAGGACGAGCTGGGGCTCGGCGTCGACCAGGTGGGCGCCCAGCCGGCCGGGGCCGAACTGGTGGATGGGCCCGACGTCGGGCCGGCCGTCCAGCCGGTCCCAGAACCTGGTGAACGGCGTTCCCCGCTGGTCGGTGGGGTACGTCCGCCACACCAGCTCGTGGTTCATCTCGTGGTTCAGGCCCACGAGATAGGCCTCGACGAAGCGGGGGTTGGTCTCCAGCAGGGTGACCGAGTCGACCGGCACCTCGTCGATCCCGGGGCAGAACCGGTGCCGGTCGTGGCGGGCCAGGTAGAGGTAGGTGGGGACGTCGAAGCTGGGGCCGGCCATCACCCGGTCCAGGGTCGGGGCGACCGAGACCCCGGGCGGAGGCTGGCGGATGTCGTGGCCGCCGATGCGCACCATCTCCGCCACCCGGGCCGGGACGGTGCGGTCGGGATCGGTGCGGCGGAGGACGGCGGCTGCGGCGGCGGTGAGGTCGAAGGCCACGGCGACGGGCCGCTCGGGAGCGGCGTCCAGCCGGAACCGGCCTGCGAACGGGTCGAACGCACCCCGGAAGCGCGAGCGGGTGGCTGCGTCGGCCACGAGCGGCGGGACGACCGCGGTAGGGACGCGGCGGGGGACGAGCGTGGGGTTGAGCACCGCCGAATCGACGATCACGCCGCCCCCCGGGTTGGGCCGCACGCGGAACCTCGAGGCGCCGGTCCGGTCGATCGTGCCCGGGGGCAGGCGGCGCAGGACGCCGGGCAGTCCGCCCGGCCGGTTGGACAGCGCGACGTCGATCCGGCCGACGACCACGGGCCGGCCCCGGCGGGCGCGCAGGGTGACCGTGCCGTCGGGCGCCAGGTCCAGGGCGCCCACCGTCGGGCGGTCGGTCTCGTCGACGGCCAGGAGGAAGGCCTCGGACCCCTCCGCCGCCCCGGCGGTGGCCACGAGTTGCCGCGCCAGTGCCGCCCGCTCGTCGCCTCCCAGGCCGGGGAGGTCCTCGATGGCGGCCAGGTGCCCCGCGGCCACCAGGCCCGCGCCCCTGCGCACCCGCACGTCGACCTCCTGGCCGGCCATCGGCGCCAGCCGGCGGGCCCGGTCGCGCTGGGCATGGAGGCGGGCGGCCCGGATGGTGCCGCCAGCCACGCCCAGGCCGTCCAGGCCCACGGCCGCGTCCGGGTCGGCCGGCACGGCCAGGGCCTCGAGCGAGGCCATGGACACGATGCCGTCCGGCACGAAACGGGTGGGGTCGACGCCCTCGAACCCGGGCGCGAGCATGGCCACGACCGCGGGCGTGAACGTCCGCCCGGTGTGGCGGGCGGCGGCCCGCAGCAGCGGCCGCCGGGCACTGGTGAGCCGGCGCAGGGCCGGCCCCATGGCCGCGTCGGGCAGGCTCGTCGGCCGCACCGCCTCGGGCAGGGTGACCTGGCCCAGGAGGGTGCGGCGGTGCACCGGCGACGCCAGGGGCACCAGCCGGTCGGCGGGCAGGGGGACCAGGTGGCGGGCGTAGGCCTTGCGGGCCACCTCGAGCGACAGCCGGGCGGCGTTGAGGCGGTCGTTGGCGGCCCGCACGTCGGCCAGCTGCACCCAGGCGGCGTGCATGAGGTCCTCCTGGTTGCGCCGGACGGCATCGGCGCCCAGCCCGGCGGCCACCCGCGCCCTCGGGTCGACATTGAGCTCGGTCAGCCAGGCCGGGCCGTCGTCGGTGAGCTCGTGGCGGTTCACGGCCCACGACCCGTGGACGGGCGGGCCGACGATGAGCGGCGCGTTGCGCCCGGACACCTGGCGGGCGGCGGCGTTCGCCGCGGCCCGCAGCCCCGAGCGGATGCGGGGATCCACCTCGGCTAGGCGCAGGTCGTCCCCCGAGGGGGCCCGCAGGGCGCCGTCCATGTCGATGACCGCTGCCGGGTCACCCTCGGGCAGTTCTGCCACCCCCGGGTGGGCGGCGCCCACGTGCATCGGGGCCCGGCCCAGGCGGGCCGAGACCTGGTGGGGCCGCAGGCGGGCGGCCAGGGTCTCGAAGTCGCCCTCCGGCCCGGTGGAGAACTCCCAGTGGAAGTACACCGGCAGACGCACGGCGGCGCCACCCCACGACGGGGCCAGCGGCGCCCCCTCCACCGGCATCCCGCCCAGGCCCCGGACCGCCCCGGCGTCGAAGGCGGGCACCACGCAGGCGTAGTAGCGGGCGCCGGCCCGCAGCCGCCGCGGGCAGACCAGCCGCGAGACGTTGCGCCCGGGATGGGCCTCCAGCTCGGCCGGCACTGCGGAGGGGGCGATGGCCGCGTCGGCCAGCAGCTGGCCATGCGCCCACAGGTCGGTGGAACCGGGGTCGGGCAGCTCGACCCGGGCGTCGGCCGGGCTCTCGATCCGCAGCACCGGCAGCAGGGCCCCGGCCTCCAGCCCCAGCGACACGCCGAGCTGCTGCTCGACCACCACGAGGGCGATCCAGGGCCGGAGCCCGTCCCCGCTCCCCGCGCGCGCCGGGGTCACCAGCCAGGGGAGGTCGGGGAGGTCGAAGTCGACGGCGGCCAGGTGGTTGGGCTCGAAGGTGTCCGTGCCGGGACGGGGCTGGGTGCGCACGACCAGGCGGAGGTCGAGCCCGGTCACGTCGCCCGGGCCCAGCACGGTGATGTCGACCCCTCCCGGGCCGGCGTTGGTGATGGTGGCGCCCACCCGGACGGCGGCCCGCTGGTCGAGGGCCTGGCCGGTGTCGGCCGTGTTCAGCTCGGCGACGATGCCCCGCCGGCACCACG
>JBOGIE010000229.1:0-5035 GCA_050742435.1 Acidimicrobiales bacterium
ACCAGGTGGCGGAGTGGACGGGCCGGGCCAGCGCCGTCCTCCTCGCCCTGGTGATCCTGGTCGCCGCGGTGGTGATCGGTGCCCGGGCCGCCGTCCGCCGGGAGAGCGCCGTGCGCAGCTGGGCCCGGGCCCAGGCGGAACGGCCGGCGGTGGCTCGTCTCCTCACCCGGTTCGAGCGCCAGCTGGCCTACGTCGCCCGCCGCCTGCGGCCCAACGCCGCCTTCGGCCTGTCGCTCACCGCCGGACTGGGGGTGGTGGCCGTGGTCGGCTGGGGGTTCGGCGTCGTGGTCCAGGACGTCATCTCCCGCAAGGACCTGGCCGGCCTGGACGGCACCATCTACACCTTCTTCCTCGAGCACCGGGCCTCCGGCCTGACCACCGCCTCCCGGGCGGTGGAGACGCTGGGCGGCACCGCCGTGCTGTCGCTCGTGACCATGGCCCTGGCCGGCATCGTCTGGTACCGGACCCGGCAGTCCCGGGACCTGGTGATACCCCTCCTCGCCGTGGCCGGCTCCTGGGTGCTGGTCGATGCGGTGAAGGTGGCGGTGCACCGTCCTCCGCCCCCGGTGGCCGAGATGCTGACCACGGCCCCCGGATTCGCCTTCCCTTCCGGTCAGGCCACCAGGTCGGCGGCCTGCATGCTCACCGTCGCCTTCGTGGCCTGGGGGGTCCTGGGCTCGTGGCGGTCCAAGGTGGTCGCCGTGGCCGCCGCGGTCAGCGTCGCCCTCCTGATCGGCCTGGCCCGCCTCACCCTCTCCGTCCACTGGTTCACCGACGTGCTCGGAGGCTGGGCGCTGGGGACCCTGTGGTTCGCGGTCGTCGTGGTGGTCAGCCAGGTGGCGTCGTCGCTCCATCACCATGACCCGGGCACCGGAGGACCGCCGCCACCGCCGCCCGCCGACCCGGTGCCCCAGGAGAGCCTCTCCTAGGGCGGGTCAGCGCCGGGCGGCCGCCTGGGGGACGGTGACCTGGACCGGCCGGTTCAGGTCGGTGACCTCGAGGGCCAGCGTCAGGCGGGCGCCGGCCAGCTCCCCGAGGGCTTCCCGCACCCGTGCGTCGGTCACGGCCAGGTCGACCGAGACGTCGGCCCGCCGCAGCAGCCGGTCGTCCTTGCCCGTCACCACCTCGGCCTGCGCCGCGGCCACCGCCTGCCGCACCCGCTCGGCGGCGTCGCCCTCCAGCCGCCTGACCGGGCCCGCTCCGGTGCCGAACTGGTCGGCCAGGCCGATGACGTCGTTGAGGATGGCCACCGCGTCGGCCCGGCCCGTGACCTCCTCGGTGGCCACGCCGTCGATCTCGGGCCCGGGGGCCAGCTGAGGGTCGTCCAGCCAGGTGCGGAGCGACAGGCCGTCCAGGCCGCCACCCGAGCCGTTCTCGCCCACCCGGAGATCGGCGACCTGGCTCTCGTCCAGCTCCGTCACCCGGCCGTCGACCTCCACGAAGGCCCGGCTCCCCGTGCTGACGAACCGGGTGGTCCGGCGCTCGTCGCCGGTGATCCGGGTGTAGCGGAGGTCGGCCACGGGGAGTGCCCCCTCCTTCACGCCCACCGCGAAGGGCCCGTCCACCTGGAAGCCGGCCCCCTGGCCCTCGGCCGCCGCGGTCGAAGAGGCGAGCAGAACCATCGACAGCGTGCCGCTGCGGATGTTGTCGAGGTTGCTCTCGGTCTCCTCCAGCGCCGAGCTCGCCGCGCTCCCGCCGCCACAGCCGGCCAGCAGCACGCCGACCAGGGCGACGGCCGTCGCCGCCCGGCGCATCACGGGGCGACGGGGGCGGTGCTCGTCGGTGCCGCGGTCGTGGGGACCGTGGTCGAGGCCGGCAGGCTGGTGGTCGACGGGGCCGTGGTGGTGCTGGGCGGGGGGACGCTGCTCGTGGTCGAGGGCTCCCCGGCCACGGTCGTGCTCGATCCAGCGTCGGCGGCGGTGGTCGTGGTGGAGGCCGTCGGGCCGCGAGCCTGCCCCGGCGGCTCCTTCTTCGGCTGGGTCTCCTCCTCGACCACCCCGGCGACCTCGGCGGCGATGGCGGCAATCTCGGCCGCCAGCTGGGCCAGCGTCAGGTCGTCGCGGTGCTTGAGGTCCTTGAACCGCTTCTTCAGCTCGTGCAGCCTGGCCTTGCCCTCCTTGGTGAACTCCAGCTCCTGGCCGTCGCCGTAGACGAACTGGAAGGCGGCGGCCAGCGTTTCGCACTCGGTGCAGTCGTAGTTGATGGAGATGGCGGCGTTGGTCGGCGTGGCCGAGTCCACGTCGCCGGAGACGAGGACCACCTGGATGGCGGCGGCCACCGTCTTGCAGTCGTTGCAGTTGGCGTAGGCCACCGCGGTGTTGGTCGCGTCGACGTCGCCGGTGACCTTCTTGACCGAAAAGGCCAGCTTGAAGACCGACTTGCCGTCCTTATTGTTGACGGCGACCGCCGAGTTGTCCTGGCTCTGGGCGGCGGCCGTGGCCGGCGCGCCGAGGCCCAGCACGGCGCCGGCCAGGGCGGACAGGAGCAGGCGGGCCAGGCAACGCATGTTGGCGAAAGGGTTCCCGGATCGGGGCGGTGGCAACCGCCTCGCCGGAGACGGTACGCTAACGAGAATGATTCTCGCTCTTGTTGCCGCGGTGCTGCTCCCCCTGTCACTGGCCGCGTGCGGAGACGGCGGGAGTGGCGCGGGGGGCGGCGGAGAGCCGGTGTCGGGCCGGGCCCTGCGGGTGGTGGCCACCACGACGCAGCTGGCCGACTTCGTACGGGTGCTGGGCGGCGACCGGGTGGAGCTCCTCGACCTGCTCAAGGCCAACGTCGACCCCCACGACTACGAGGCCACGCCGGCCGACCTGGAGGCGGTGCGCCGGGCCGATCTGGTAGTCAAGAACGGGATCGGCCTGGAGGAGTGGCTCGACCGCACGCTGGAGAGCGCCGGTTCGAGGGCGCGGGTGGTCGACGCCAGCACCGGCGTGGCCCGCCGGGGCGACGACCCGCACATCTGGCACGACGCCACGCGGGCCCGGACCATGGTGGCCTCCGTGGCCGCGGCGATGCGGGAGAGCGACCCGGCCAACGCCGAGGCCTACGCCACCGCCGAGGAGGCCTACGCCGCTGAGCTGGAGATCCTCGACGCCGAGATCCTCGCCCAGATCCGAGCGCTGCCCAACAAGAAGCTGGTCACCAACCATGACGCCTTCGGGTACTACGTCGAGCGCTACGGGTTGGACTTCGTCGGCTCGGTGATCCCCAGCTTTGACAGCCAGGCCGAGCTGTCCAGCCGGGAGCTGGCGGCCCTCGTGGACCGGATCGTGGCCCAGGGCGTCCGGGCCGTCTTCGCCGAGGGGACGCTCCCGCCCCGGACGGCGGAGACCGTCGCCCGGGAGGCCGGGGTGCGCATCGTCGCCGGGGAGGACGCCCTCTACGGCGACAGCCTCGGGCCGCCGGGAAGCGACGCCGACACCTACCTGAAGATGATGCGCCACAACACGCGCACCATCGTGGAGGGCCTGCGCTAGGAGGCGCCCAGGGCCTGCGCTGCCGCCTCCAGGCGGAACGGCTCCAACCCGCTGCGCTGGTCGACCGCCCGGGCCATGAGGGCGCCCAGGTCCAAGGCGGCCAGCTCAGGGCGGCTCCCGGTGACCTGTTCGAGCGACCGCCACAGGGCCAGCTTGCCCTCGATCCCGAGCGACAGCGTCTCGACCTCCATCAGCCGGGTGACGTCGGGGCTGCCGGTGATGCGCTCGTTGAGCCGGAAGCGGCTGAGGGTCTCCAGCACCTTGCCGGCCACCTGCTTGGGCCGGCTGGGGGTCACGCCCAGCCGCGCCATCAGCTGCTCGAGCGTGTCCCGGTCGGCCTCGATGGCCTTGCCCAGCAGCCCCAGGTGGGCGGCCAGGGCGGTGCCGGGGTTGTTGTCGCTGATGCGCTCGACAAGCTCCACGGCCGCAGCCGCTCCGGCGAGATGGTCGTTCAGGTACGCGTCCAGCGCCTCGTTCTGGGCCATGGGGCGAGGCTAGGCGACTGCGCCCGAGGCAGACTGCGGCATGGACCGCCAGCAGTGGAACGAGCGGTACGCGGCCCAGCCGCTCCTCTGGAACGTCGACCCCAACCCCTTCCTGAGCGGGGAGATCGGCGACCGCCCGCCCGGCCGGGCCCTGGACCTGGGCGCGGGCGAGGGCCGCACCACCCTGTGGCTGGCCGAGCGGGGCTGGCAGGTCACGGCCGTCGACTTCTCCGACGTGGCCCTGGACCGAGGTCGCCGGCGGGTGGACGCGGCCGGCGTGGCCGGCTCGGTCGAGTGGGTGTGCGCCTACCTGGTCGACTTCGACCCGGGCGGCGCGACCTACGACCTGGTCCTGCTCATGTTCGTCCACCTTCCGGCCACCGAGCGCCGCCGCCTGCTCCGGCTGGCCGCCGCCACCCTCGCCCCGGGCGGGGTCGTCCTGGTCGCCGGCTACGACACCAGCAACGCGGCCAACGGGCAGGGCGGCCCCCGCGATCCGGCCCTGCTGTTCACGCCCGAGGATCTGGCGGCCGACCTGGACGGCCTGCGGATCGAGCGGGCCGAGCGGCTGCAGGTGGACGAGGCGGTCGACGCCATCGTGCGGGCCGTGAAGGACTGAGGCGGGAGGGTCGTTTGCCGCAGGTGCCGCCCGGACACACCCAGGGCATGGGCGTTCGCGTGGATCCGGAGGAGGTCAAGGAGCAGACCCAGGAGGCGCTGGCGCGCGCCGCCCGCAGCACGTGGCTGGAGCGCCTGGCCAGGGCCGGAATGGTGGCTCGCGGGCTGCTTTACGTGGTGGTCGCCAGCCTCGCCATCCAGGTGGCGCTGGGGGACAGCGCAGCCCGGGCGGACAAGCAGGGCGCCCTGCAGACCGTCGTGCGCCAACCCATGGGCCGGCTGATGGTCCTGCTCCTCGCCGTGGGCTTCGCCGGGTATGCCGTCTGGCGCTTCGTGGAGGCCGCGGTCGGGCCCCCCGACGAGCGCGATCCCCGCAAGGCCATGTTCAAGCGGATCGGCTACGCGGCGCGGGGCCTCCTGTACACGTTCTTCTTCGCCGCCGCCGTGCGGCTGTTC
>JBOGIE010000230.1:0-5002 GCA_050742435.1 Acidimicrobiales bacterium
TCCCGGCCCTCGTACAACAACAGCGACACGTGGACCAGGGGCTCCAGGCGGGCGCCGAACCGGCTCTTGGTCTTGCGCACCCCCTTGACCACGGCCCGGACCTTGCCGTGGCGCTCGGTCAGGAGGTTGACGATGCGGTCGGCCTCCCCGAGACGCCACGTGCGCAGCACGATCCCTTGATCTCGGTACAGGCCCACGGCGAATTACAAGCTTATGCTTCCAGCCCGCCGAAACGGCGGTTGGAGCCGTCAAGCGTCGAGGCCGCCGAAGCGGCGGTCGCGACGCTGGAACTCCCGCACGGCCTCGAACAGGTGCTGGCGACGGAAGTCCGGCCACAGCACGTCGGTGAACACCAGCTCGGAATAGGCCAGCTCCCACAGCAGGAAGTTCGAGATCCGGTACTCCCCCGACGTGCGGACGACCAGGTCGGGATCGGGCATGTCCGAGTGGTACAGGTGGGCCCGGATCGCCCGCTCGTCCACCCCCCGAGCAGACACGCCCGACTCCAGCAGCGACCGCACGGCGTCCACGATCTCGGCCCGCCCCCCGTAGTTGAAGGCGATGGTCAGGGTCATGGTCCGGTTCGACCGGGTCAGCTCCAGCGCCTCGTCCATGCGACGGATCAGCCGGCGAGGCACCCGCCAGTCCCGGCGCCCCAAGAAGCGGATCCGGACGTCCCGCTCGTTGAGCTCGTCCCGGCGACGCAGGAGCATCCCCTCGTTGAAGCGCATCAGGTACCGCACCTCGTCCGGGGGACGCTTCCAGTTCTCGGTGGAGAAGGCGTAGACGGTCAGCCACTTGACCCCGAGGTCCAACGCCCCCTCGACCGTGTCGAAGAGCGCCTCCTCCCCTGCCGCATGGCCCTCGGTGCGGGGCAGGCCCCGCTTCTGGGCCCACCGGCCGTTGCCGTCCATCACCACCCCGACGTGACGAGGGACGCCGTTGGGGTCGATCTCGTCGATCAGCAGCCGGCCGGCGTCCACCGTCAGAGCGTAGGGCGAGGCCCAGCCGGGGTATGAGCGGATCGTGAAAGAAAAGCTCGACCGGTTCGGTGAGCGCTGGCCGTGGTTCGGCACCCTGCTGCGTGTGCAGAAGCGCTACGGCGAGCTGAACGGCAACTACCTGGCGTCCTCGGTGACGCTCTCCGCCTTCCTTTCCCTCTTCCCCCTCCTCCTCTTCGCCATCGCGATCATCGGCTTCTTCTCGGCCGGGTCCCCGAACCTGGCGGCCGACGTCGTCGAACGCCTCGGCCTCACGGGTGACGCGGCCGGAGCCATCGACACGGCCATCGACACCGCCGAGCGCAGTCGCCGGGCGGCGTCGGTCATCGGCATCGTCGGCCTCCTGTGGTCGGGGCTCGGGCTGATCGCCGCCTTCCAGTACGCCATCAACGCCGCCTGGCAGGTGACGGGACGGGGCTGGCGGGACAAGCTGACCGGCCTCCTCTGGCTGGCGGGGGCCACGCTCCTGTTCCTCACCTCGTTCGCCACCTCGGCGGTCATCCGGATCCTGCCCGGCTTCCTCGCCCCCCTCGGCATCCTGGCCGGCCTGTCGGTGAACCTCGGCCTGTGGCTGTGGACGTTCAAGGTGCTCGGCACCCGTGACGTGGGCTGGAAGGCACTGCTGCCCGGGGCGGTGGCCGGCGCCCTGGGGCTGGAGGTCCTCAAGGCGGTCGGGGCGTTCTACGTCCCCATGGCCGTGGCGTCGGCCTCGGCCCTCTACGGCACGCTCGGCGTGGTGTTCGCCATCCTGGCCTGGCTGCTGTTCTTCGGGCGACTGGTGGTCTACGCCGCGGTGGCCAACGTCGTCCGGTGGGAGGAGGAGCACGGCACGGTGACCGTCGAGATAGAGGTGCCCCGGGTCCCCCCGGAGACGACGCCGCCGGTCGACGTCACCCGCGCCGGCGAGACCAAGCCCCAGGCCACGCCCGCCCCCGCGTAGTCTCCCCCCTATCGCCACCCTCCCGTACGGCTCCTGGCCGTCCCCGATCAGCGCCGCCTCGCTGGTGGAGCGGGCGGTGTCGCTCAGCGGCCTGCAGGTCTCGGGTAACGCCCTGTTCTGGAACGAGGGACGCCCGGCGGAGGCCGGCCGGCAGGTCGTGGTCCGCTGGTCGCCCGGCCAGGATCCGGTCGACGTCGTCCCCGCCCCCTTCTCGGCCCGAACCACGGTCCACGAGTACGGCGGCGGGGCGTTCGCCGTACGTGGCGACACCGTGTACTTCTCCAACTTCGACGACCAGCGCCTGTGGCGCGCCGACGGCCCTCGGCCGATCACCGACGCGGGCGCCCGCTATGCCGACTGCGACGTGAGCCCGGACGGCTCCGACCTGGCCTGTGTGCGGGAGCGCCACCTCGACGGCGACGTCGTCAACGACCTGGTCCTGGTCGCGGTCGACGGGTCCGCCGGACCGAGCGTCGTCGCCGAGGGCCACGACTTCTACGCCGCCCCCCGCTTCGCCCCCGACGGGCGGCTGGCCTGGTTGGCCTGGGACCACCCCCGCATGCCGTGGGACGCCACGGTGCTCGAGGTCGACGGGAAGCCGGTGGCCGGTGGGCCCGAGGAGTCGATCACCCAGCCCCGGTGGTCGCCGGACGGCGCCCTGCACTGGGTCTCCGACCGCACCGGCTGGTGGAACCTGTACCGCGAGGGCGAGCCGCTCCTGGCCGTTGAGGCCGAGTTCAGCGGGCCGGACTGGGTGTTCGGCCAGTCGACCTACGCCTTCCTGCCCGACGGCCGGTTGGTGGCGGCCTGGGCCCAGACCGGGCGGGGCCACCTGGGCGTGCTCGGTGAGGCGCCCCTCGACCTGCCCTACACCTCGTTCTCATCGGTCCGGGCATACGGCGACAAGGTCGCGGCCATCGCCGCCTCCCCCACCACCGCCCCCGCAATCGTGGTCATCGACCCGGGCACCGCGCGCCGCCCGGGAGGCGGCGCCCATGTGGCCGACGTCACCGTCGTCCGGAGCAGCCGGCCCAACCCCGTCGACCACGGCTACCTGTCGACGCCGCGGCCGGTCACCTTCCCGACCACGGGTGGCCAGGCGGCCCATGCCCTCTTCTATCCCCCGGCCAACGAAGACTGCGAGGGCCCGCCCGGCGAGCGCCCGCCCCTCGTCGTCACCAGCCACGGCGGGCCCACGTCGGCGGCGTCCACCAGCCTCGAGCTGCGCACCCAGTTCTGGACCAGCCGGGGGATCGCCGTGGTCGACGTCGACTACCGCGGCAGCTCGGGCTACGGCCGGGCCTACCGCCGCCAGCTGGACGGGCAGTGGGGTGTGGCCGACGTCGACGACTGCGTGGCCGCCGCCCGCCACCTGGCCGACGCCGGCGAGGTCGACGGTCGGCGCATGGTCATCCGGGGCAGCAGCGCCAGCGGCCTCACCACCCTCCTGGCCCTGACTAAGGGCGCGTTCGCCGCCGGGGCCAGCCTGTACGGCGTGGCCGACCTGGCCGCTCTGGCCACCGACACCCACAAGTTCGAGTCCCGCTACCTCGACGGGCTGGTCGGGCCGTGGCCCGAGGCCGGCGACGTCTACCGCCGGCGCTCCCCCATCCACCTCGCCGACCAGCTGTCGGCGCCCCTGATCATCTTCCAGGGCCTGGACGACAAGGTCGTCCCCCCGGCCCAGGCCGAGGTGCTCGTCGCCGCCCTGCGCCGGGCGGGCATCCCGTTCGCCTACCTCACGTTCGAGGGCGAGGCCCACGGCTTCCGCAAGGCGGCGACGATCAGACGGGTGGTCGAGGCCGAACTGTCCTTCTACGCCCAGGTGCTCGGCTTCACCCCCGCCGACGACCTCGAACCCGTGGAGATCGAGCGGCCGTGACCAGAGCGACGATCGCCGCCGTCGTCCTCGCCCTCGTCCTGCTGGCGCTGGCGGTGCTGGCCGTCCCCCCGGATCGGCGGCCGGTGGCGGTGGTCGGTCACACCGGGACGGCGGCGGTGGTGACCTCGACCACCGTCCCGGTTCCCACGACCGCCACCGCTCCTGCCACGACGACGGCCAAGCCGGCGTCGGCGGTGGCCACCCGGTCGACGACGGTGGTCCGGTCGGACGCGGGCGGGGTCACGGTGACCAACTCGGGATCGGCGGTGGCCAGCACGGGTGGGAACACGGTGGTCGGGCCGCCGGACGCCACGGTGAACAACGGGCCGGTGTCGGCGGTGGGGAACTCGGCGGAGGTGCGGATCAGCCGGCCCTGAGCGACCCCAGCGCGGCGCGGGTGGCGTCCACGTCGGCGGCCATCTGGGCCACCAGCTCTTCGACCGACTCGAACCGCTGCTCGTCGCGCAGCCGGCTGACGAAGGACACCCGGGCCCGGTGGCCGTACAGGTCGCCCTCGAAGTCCAGAAGGTAGGCCTCGAGCACCACGGGCGACTCCCCGTCGTGGAACGTGGGCCGGTGCCCGACCGAGATGGCGGCCGCCTGCTCGGCGCCGTACCAGCCGGCGTAGATCCCCGGGGCGGGCAGGAGGATGTCGCCCGGCACCCGGACGTTGGCGGTGGGGTATCCCAGCTCCCGGCCCCGCTGGTCTCCCCGCTCGACCACCCCCCGCACCTCGTGAGGCCGCCCGAGCAGGGCGGCGGCACCGGCCACGTCGCCCTCGGCCAGGAGGCGGCGGATGGCGGTCGACGAGATCCCGGCCAGCAGCGGCACGTGGGCCACCTCGAACCCGAGCGACCCGCCCATCTCCCGTAGCAGCTCGACGTTGCCGCGCCGCTCCCGCCCGAAGTGGAAGTCCTCCCCGACGACCACCACCCGGGCCCGCAGGGCCCCGGCCAGCACGTCGTGGACGAAGTCCTCGGGCTCCTCCTGCGAGCGGGCGTGGTCGAAGTGGAGCACCACGGTGTGGTCGACGCCGGTCGACCCCAGCACCTCGAGCTTCTGCTCGAGGTCGGTCAGCAGCTTGGGGGCCGACTGGGGCCGGACCACCGAGGCCGGGTGCCGGTCGAACGTGAGGACCGCGCTGTGCAGCCCGCGGTCGGCGGCCATCCGGCGCAGGTG
>JBOGIE010000231.1:0-4924 GCA_050742435.1 Acidimicrobiales bacterium
AGGGCGTCGTCGCGGGCCTGGGCCTCGGTGGCCACGTCGCCGGCCAGGGCGATGAGGGCCTGCTCGCGCGCCGCCGTCTCCCCGTTGATGAGGTCGTCGCTGGCCCGCACCGCCCGGCGCAGGGCCTGCACGACCGTGGGGACGGGCTCCAGCGGCTCGACCCGCGCCTCCATGGCCGCCACCCGCCGGGCCAGCCGGTCGACCTGGCCGGCGACGGCGGTCAGGCCTCCGGGGGCGGGAGCCGGCGCGGCACCCTCCTCCGCCGGGCTGCCTTCAGGGAGCTCGGCCCCGCCCTCGGCTTCGGTGGGCCGGGGCGCCCCCTCGAGGGCGTCGAGCCGGGCGGCCAGGGCCCCGAGGGCCCGGTCGTGGCCGAACAGCACACCGGCGCAGCGCTCGAGCTCGTGGCGGATGGCCTTGCCCAGGGTGTCGACGTTGGCGGGCACGCCTTCGAGGGCGGCCAGCCGCTCCTCGAGCACGGCGAGCTGCTTCTGGGTCGCCCCGCCGTTGGCGCCCCGCGGCGGAGGCGGGGCGTCGTCGCCCCACGCCCACGACAGGCCGTCGTCGGCGTGGGGCCCGAGGTCGTCGTCGTCGCCCAGCGCCTCGGCGTCGCCGGCCGGGGCGGGAGGCCGCGGGTCGTCGGCGGAGACCACCGTGGTGATGACCACGTCGGCGTCGGGCTCGGGCGGATCGACCGGGGGCGACCCCCCACCTTCGGTGGTCGCCATCAGGCCCGCACCCCGGCATGGAGGCGGAGGACCACGGCCCGCACATTACCGGGCCGGCTCCCGGCGCGCGAGACTGGCCCCATGATCCGGCGGGAGCACTCAAAGGTGGTTGTCGTGGGGCAGGGCTATGTCGGCCTGCCCCTTGCCATGCGGGCGGTCGAGGTCGGCCACGACGTGGTCGGCTACGAGGTGGACGACGGGCGGGTGAAACGCCTCCAGGCGGCGGAGACCTACGTGGAGGACGTGCCCTCCGAGCAGCTGGCCGCCGCCCTGGCCACCGGCCGCTACCTCCCCACCGCCGAGCCCGGGGCCTGCGAGGGCTTCGACGTGGCCATCATCACCGTGCCCACCCCGCTGCACGAGGGCGCGCCCGACCTGTCCTACATCCGCACGGCCACGGCCACCCTGGCCGGCTACCTGCGCCCGGGGGCCACGGTCGTCCTGGAGTCGACCACCTATCCCGGCACCACCGAAGAGCTGGTGGCCCCGTTGCTGGAGGACGGCTCCGGGCTGGTGGCGGGCAGCGACTTCCACCTCGGCTACAGCCCCGAGCGCATCGACCCGGGGAACCCCGAGTTCAACCTGGTCAACACCCCCAAGGTGGTCTCGGGCATCGACGCGGCGTCGCTGGAGGCGGTGCAGGGCTTCTTCGACACCATCGTCGATCGCACCGTGCCGGTCTCGGGCACCAAGGAGGCCGAGCTCACCAAGCTGCTGGAGAACACCTTCCGCCACGTCAACATCGCCCTGGTCAACGAGATGGCCATGTTCGCCGGCGACCTCGGCATCGACGTCTGGGAGGCCATCGACGCCGCCTCCACCAAGCCGTTCGGGTTCCTGCGCTTCACGCCGGGCCCCGGGGTGGGCGGACACTGCCTGCCCATCGACCCCAGCTACCTGTCGTGGCGGGTGCGGCGGGTGGTGGGCCAGCCCTTCCGCTTCGTGGAGCTGGCCAACGACGTCAACGACCACATGCCCGACTACGTCGTGCGCCGGCTGGTGGTGGCCCTCAACCGCCGGCGCCAGGCCGTCAACGGCAGCCGCATCCTGCTGCTGGGCCTGGCCTACAAGCGCAACACGGGCGACGACCGGGAGTCACCGGCGGTGGTGGTGGCCGAGCGGCTGCTGGTCATGGGCGCCGACGTGCGGGTGGCCGACCCCCACGTGCGCCAGGACCACGTCCACGGCCGGGTCGAGCGAGTCGACCTCACCCCCGAGGAGCTCTCGGCCGCCGACGCCGTCGTCCTGCTCACCGACCACGACGCCTTCGACCTCGAGGCGGTACGCACCCACGCCCGCTACGTGCTGGACACCCGCCGCCGCCTCCTGCCCGGCGAGCGCGTCGAATACTTGTAGATTTCGCCTTCGCAACCGGAGGTTGCTCGGCGAGTTGGCGGCGCTCGCTCGGCCGGCGGAGCCGGCTCTCGCTCGCCGTCCTCTCTTGCCGGCAGCCGTGGAAGCCGCCTTCGGCGGCGGGTGCGGCCACCGGGTGAACACCCCGTTTGCGAAGGCGAAACCTACGCGAGTCGGCGGCGGCGGGTGGTGACGACGGCCAGGGAGCCGGCGGCCACCAGGGCGAGGGCCATGGCGGCCCAGCGGGCGCTGTTGGCGCCGGTCAGCGAGAGCAGGCCCCGCACCGGGCTGGCGGGCGTGGCCGTGGCCACGGGGACGGCGGGGCAGTTCAGCGTGAACCGGGCCGTCTGGGTGGACGTGCCGCCCTGGGCCGTGCTGGACGGCCCGGTGGCCGTGACCGTGTTCACCCCGCAGATGGCGGGCGTCAGGACGGGGTCGTCGATCGACAGCTGGGTGGCGGAGACCACGGTGATGTCGACGAGCACGAAGCCGCTGGCGTTGGCCACCTTGCCCGGGATGTTGACGCCGTTGACCGTGACGGTGACGGGCTGGCCCGAGGTGAAGGTGCACGTGGGGGCCAGCTGCAGCACGAAGCGCTGGCCGATCTCGACCGTGCCCACGTCCTGGGTGCCCACCGTGGCCGTGCAGAGCCCGGGCGGGTAGCCGGTCTGGGCCGGCGCCGCCGGCGCCAGCAGGACGAGCAGCCCGCTCACCAAGCCTACGAGGACACCCACCGCCTGTGTACGCCTCATCGACAGCCCTCCTGATCGGCGTGAACCGCGGGACGATAGCTCACCCGGGTAGGCGCGCCGGAGCATGCCCCGCCGGCGGGGACCTTCAGCCGGCGTGGCGGAGGCTGCGCCGGCGACGCCCGGCGACGGTGAGGACCGTGCCGACGGCCAGCAGGGCGAAGGCCACGGTGGCGTACCGGGCCACGTTGGATCCGGTCAGGGAGAGCCGGCCGGTGGTCGGGGTCACCTTGGTGCCGCCCGTTCCACCCGGGCCGCCGGGACCGCCGGGACCCCCCGGGCCGCCCGGGCCACCCGGTCCCCCGGGGCCGCCGGGACCGGATGGGCCTCCGACGATGTTGACGTTGCAGGCGTCGCCGCCGGCGCCGCCGGCCCCACCGGTGCCGGTGCCGGTGCCGCCGGTGGCCGTGCCGCCCGACGAGGTGGCGTTGCCGCCGATGCCGATGCCGGGACCACCGGCACCGCCGTCGCCGGCGTTGCAGATGTTGATGTCGATCCCGGTGCTGCCCGGGCAGACGAGGTTGAACGTGGCCGTCTGGGTGACGGCCTGGCCGCCGGCCGAGCTGGACGGGGCGGTGACGGCGATGGTGTTGATCCCGCAGACGGCCCGGACCACGGGGTTCACGGAGAGCTCGGTCTCGGAGAGCACGGTGACGGTGACGGTGACGGTGCCGTTGCTGTTCACCGGCTTGGTGAACGGGGCCGAGCCGTTGACCACGACCGTGGCCGTGCCACCGGGGGTGAAGAGGCAGGTGGGCGAGACGGTGACGGTGAACGTCTGCCCGACGGTCACGTTGCCGGCGAACTGGCTGCCGCTGAGGACCGAGCAGGGACCGGGCGGATAGCCCGTCTGCGCGGCGGCCGGCGCGGCCAACGACGTCAAGGCGCCCCCCAGCACGATCAGGGCCATGGCCGCCGCTGCCCGTATTGCCCTCATTTGCCTTCCCCCCGTCAAGAAAGTGGCTTGACCCTAGCGAATTCGCCTCCCTCTATCCACCATCGGCCCGGAGTCTCAGCGGTCGACGGTCCAGGTGAGCGTCTGGACCCGGTCCAGCACGCCCCTCCAGGTGAGGTCCTCGACCACGTCCCAGCCGTCCACGGTGAGGCTGACCTCGGCCGCCATGGGCTCCAGCCGGGCCTGCGGGACCAGGCGCAGCTGGAGCTCCCCGTCGCGCACGGCGTCGTGGATGACGGTCTCGAAGGTGACCTCCCGCTGCTCGGAGGCGGCCACGTCGACCACCCGCTGGGACAGGTTGAGGCCCGACTCGGCGATCCCCCCCGACGCCTGGTAGGAGCCGGCCGGGCCCCACAGCAGCACCCAGGCCAGGTAGTCGCCCGGCTTGTCGGTGAACCGGTCGGGACCGAGCTGGTAGGACGGCGCGGTCTCGATCGGCGCCCGGTTGTCGACCGTGACCGTCGTGCGGACGGTGGCGGTGCCGGTCTTGGACAGGTGGACCTCCTGTCGCACCGAGGGCTTGACGAAGTAGTCGAGCTTGGTGGCGGTCCGGTTCTGTACCGCCAGGTGGAAGGTGCGGTCGGCCTGGCGCTCGGCCGGCCCGCCGCCGAGGCCGGTGCGCTGGAAGACCTCCTCCTCCCCGGCCGCCGCGCTCCAGAGGCGCAGGTGCCCGCCGGATGCCGCGTCGCCCAGCTCCCGGCCCAGGCCCACCGCGTCGTGGCTGCCCTCGGTGAGGCGGGCGACCACCGCGCCGACCACCTCGCCCAGCCGCTCCCGGCGGATGGTCGTGTCGCTGGTCGGGGCCAGCCCCTGGTAGAAGTCATGGAGCAGCAGGCGCCCGATGTTGTCGGGCCCGATGGGCTCGGCCACCGCGTCGATGGCCACCGGCCCGACGGCCCGCAGCACGCCGGCCAGGCCGGGCACGTCGATGGCGATCACCCCGTCGACGGGCTGGCCGGTGGCCTGGCGGTACATGTCGGCCATGGCCCGGCCGCTGAGGGAGAAGTCGGCGGTGGCGTTGACCGACTGCCAGGTCTGGGTGGGGGCGAGGGGCCCGAAGACCTCGCGGGTGCCGGCGGGCAGCTCGGTCGGGGCGGGCGACGTGAGGGTCAGGTCGGCGACCGAGCCCCGGCGCTCGAAGC
>JBOGIE010000232.1:0-4904 GCA_050742435.1 Acidimicrobiales bacterium
TGGGAGGGCGGCACCCGGATCGGCGACTCCGTCCGCACGTTCGTCCGGGACTGGGGCCGGCGGGGGCTGGCCCGGGGGGCGGTGGTCGTGATCTGCTCCGACGGCCTGGAGCGGGGCGACCCCGACGCCCTGGCCGCGGAGATGGCCAAGCTGGCCCGCCTGGCCCACCGCATCGTGTGGGTCAACCCGCTCAAGGGCGACCCCCGCTACCAGCCCCTGGCCCGGGGTATGAGCGCCGCACTGCCCTACGTCGACGTCTTCCTCTCCGGCCACGACCTGGCCAGCCTGGAGGTCCTGGCCGCCCTGCTCCCCGACCTCATGTGACCCGCAAATGTCCCGCGCCCAAAAGTCCCAGGAGAGGCGTATGTTGAGTTCCTGCCCGTCAGGAGGTGTTCATGTTCCCCTCTGAGTTCGAGTACGTGGCCCCCACCTCGCTGGACGAAGCGCTCGCCGTCCTGGCCGAGCGGGGAGACGACGCCAAGGTGCTGGCCGGGGGCCAGAGCCTCATACCCCTGATGAAGCTGCGCTTCGCCGCCCCGGCCCTCATCGTCGACATCAACCGCCTTCCCGGCCTCGACACCCTGGCCGAGGAGGGCGGTGCCCTGCGGGTGGGCGCCCTGGTCCGCAACCGGACGCTGGAGCGCTCCGACCTGGTCAGCACCCGCTACCCCACCATGGCCGCGGCCGCGCCCATGATCTCCGACCCAGTGGTGCGCAACCAGGGCACGTTCGTCGGGTCCCTGTGCCACGCCGACCCTCAGGGCGACTGGGGCTCGGTCATGCTGGCCCTCGAAGGGTCGGTCGTCGCCCGCAGCCAGTCGGGCGGGGAGCGGGTGATCCCGATCAGCGAGTTCCTGGAGGGGCCGTTCACCGCCTCGCTCCGGCCGGACGAGCTGGCGGTGGAGGCCCGGGTGCCCGACCCCGGCTCGGAGTTCGCCGGCACCTACCTGAAGCTGGAGCGCAAGGTGGGCGACTTCGCCACCGTGGGCGTGGCCGTGTTCCTGGCCATGTCCGGCGGGACAGTCACCAAGGCCGGCATCGGCCTCACCGGTGTGGGCGCCACCAACATCAAGGCCACCGCGGCCGAGCAGGCCCTGGTCGGCAACACGGTGTCCGACAGCCTCATCCAGGAGGCGGCCCGGCTGGCCGCCGAGGCGTCCGACCCCCGCACCGACGTGCGGGGCACCGCCGAGTACAAGCGAGACGTGGTCCGGGTCTACGTGGCCCGCGGGCTGCGGGCCGCGGCGGCCACGCCGGCGGTCCCGTGAGAGGAGAGCCATGAAGCAATCGATCACCGTCACCGTCAACGGCTCCTCTCGCACGTCCGAGGTCGAGCCCCGGATGCTGCTCGTGCACTGGATCCGGGAGGTCCTCGGCCTCAAGGGCGCCCATGTGGGCTGCGACACCACCAGCTGCGGGGTGTGCACCGTCCTGGTCGACGGCCTGCCCGTGAAGTCGTGCACCATGTTCGCCGTCCAGGCCGACGGCCGAGCCATCACCACCGTCGAGGGCATGGCCACCAACGGCCAGCTCCATCCCGTCCAGGCCGCCTTCCACGAGGAGCACGGGCTCCAGTGCGGCTTCTGCACGCCGGGGATGATGCTGGTGGGCGCGGCCCTCCTGGAAGAGAACCCCGACCCGACGGAGGAGGAGATCCGTTGGGCGATCTCCGGGAACCTCTGCCGGTGCACCGGCTACCAGAACATCGTCAAGGCCATCCAGGCCGCGGCCCAGAACATGAGCGAGGTGTCGAAGTGACCACCATGGAGACCGCCCCCGCCGCGCCCGAGCAGAAGGGCTGGCTGGGCAAGAGCGTCAAGCGCAACGAGGACGCCCGTTTCATCGCCGGCCGGGGGAACTACGTGGAGGACGTCGTCCTCCCCAACATGCTGCACATGGCCATCCTGCGCAGCCCCTACGCCCACGCCCGCATCAACTCGATCGACACGTCGGCCGCCACCGCCCTGTCCGGCGTGGTGGCGGTCGTCACCGGCGAGCTCCTCGCCCAGCACAACCTGGCCTGGATGCCCACCCTGTCGGGCGACACCCAGGCCGTCCTGGCCACCGACAAGGTCCGATTCCAGGGCCAGGAGGTGGCATGCGTCGTCGCCGAGGACCGCTACGTCGCCCACGACGCCCTGGAGCTGATCGAGGTCGACTACGAGCCCCTGCCCGCGGTGGTCAACCCCCATCAGGCCCTGGAGGACGGCGCCCCCCTCATCCGGGACGACAAGGAGGGCCAGGTCGACAACCGGGTGTACCACTGGGAGGCGGGCGACGCCGCGGCCACCGAGGCCGCCTTCGCAGCCGCCGACCGGGTGGTCAGCCTGTCGACCTTCTACCCCCGTTCCCACCCGGCTCCGCTGGAGTGCTGCGGCTGCGTGGCCGACGTCAACCCGGCCAGCGGCAAGGCCACCATCTGGATGACCTCCCAAGCCCCCCACGCCATCCGCACCGTGTTCGCCCTGGTCGCCGGCCTCCCCGAGCAGAACATCCAGATCATCTCGCCGGACATCGGCGGCGGCTTCGGCAACAAGGTGCCCGTGTACCCCGGCTACGTGGTGGCGACCGCGGCATCCCTGCTCATCGGCCGGCCGGTGAAGTGGATCGAGGACCGCACCGGCAACCTCATCTCCACCGGCTTCGCCCGCGACTTCCACATGACGGGCGACCTGGCCCTGAACAACGAGGGCAGGATGCTCGGCCTCCGGGTCAAGATGCTGTCCGACCAGGGCTACGCCTACGCCGACGCCCAGCCGTCGAAGTTCAAGGCCGGCCTGTTCCACATCGTCACCGGCTCCTACGACATCCCCGCCGCCCACGTCGTCACCGACGGGGCGTACACGAACAAGGCCCCCGGCGGTGTGGCCTACCGGTGCTCGTTCCGCATCACCGAGGCGTCGTTCCTGATCGAGCGGCTGGTCGCGGTGGCCGCGGCCGAGATCGGCATGGACCCGGCCGAGTTCCGCCGGATGAACTTCGTCCGGCCCGACCAGTTCCCGTACCGCTCGGCCACCGGGTTCGTCTACGACTCGGGCGACTACGCGCCGGCATTGGATCTGGCGTTGGAGCAGGCGGGGTACGCCGAGCTGCGGGCCGAGCAGGAGGCCCGGCGGGCCAGCGGGGCCACCAAGCAGCTGGGCATCGGCCTGGCGTCGATGACCGAGGCCCTGGGCGCCGGTCCCAGCCGCGACTACGACATCCTCGGCATCAAGATGTTCGACTCGGCCGAGCTGCGGGTCCACCCCACCGGCAAGGCCATCCTCAAGCTGGGCGTCCGCCACCAGGGCCAGGGCCACGAGACGACGTTCGCCCAGATCGTCGCCCACGAGCTCGGCATCCCGCCGACCGACATCCTGGTCCAGGAGGGCGACACCGACAACACGCCCTACGGCCTGGGCACCTATGCCTCCCGTTCCACGCCCACCGCAGGGGCGGCCGCCGCCCTCGTCGCCCGGCACCTCAGGGAGAAGGCCCGCAAGATCGCCGCCTACCTGCTCGAGGTGGCCGAGGAGGACCTCGAGTGGGAGGACGACCGGTTCTCCGTGCGGGGGGCCCCCGAGAAGGTGAAGACCATCCAGGAGATCGCCTTCGCCGCCTACACCAACCATCCCCAGGGCATGGACGCCGGCCTGGAAGGGGTCAAGTACTACGACCCGCCCAACCTCACCTTCCCGTTCGCCACCTACGTGGTGGTGGTGGAGGTCGACGTGGAGACCGGTGAGTGGAAGCCCATCAAGGTCGTCGCCGTGGACGACTGCGGCGTGCGTATCAACCCCATGATCGTCGAGGGCCAGATCATGGGCGGGCTCACCGAGGGCTTCGCCATGGCCGCCATGCAGCAGATCACTTTCGACGAGGACGGCAACTGCATCGGCTCCAACTTCATGGACTACCTGATCCCGACCGCGTGGGAGACCCCGCACTTCGACCTCTACGACACCTGCACCCCCTCGCCCCACCACCCCCTCGGGTGCAAGGGCGTGGGCGAGTCGGCCACCGTGGGGTCGCCCGCCGCCTTCGTGAACGCCGTGGTCGACGCGGTGTCGCACCTGGGGGTGAGGAACGTCGACATGCCGGTCCTCTCCTCCCGGGTCTGGCAGGCGATCCACGGCGCGAACGCATAAGTCGCCCCACGGTCCTACGTTGGGTCCATGGCACTAGACCTCGCGGCCGAGGAGGCCGTGCTCGCCGGCCGGCGCGAGCCGTACGCCCGGGTGACCGTGGTGTGGTCGCGCAGCCCGGTGTCCGCCCGTGCCGGCGACTCGGCCCTGGTGACTTCCGATGGCCGCCTGCGGGGATGGGTCGGGGGGTCCTGCGCCGAGCCCGTCGTGGTGGGGCAGGCCCTGGCCGCCCTGACCGAGGGCACGCCCCGCCTCGTCCACCTGGCCCCGCCCGGTGAGCTCCCGCCCGAGCGCGAGGGGCTCGTCGTGGCAGCGGTGACGTGCGCCAGCGAGGGGTCGCTCGAGGTCTTCGTCGACCCCCGGCTGCCCGCGCCGCACCTGGTCGCCGTCGGCCGGTCGCCCCTGGTCGAGGCCCTGGCCACCATGGCCGGCGCGGTCGGGTTCGACGTCACCATGTACGAGCGGGAGGAGGGGGGCGGCCCGGAGGTCGACCTGGCCAAGGCCGGTGCCGGGCCGGACTCGTTCGTCGTCGTCGCCACCATGGGGCGCTACGACGAGGACGCGGTCGACGCCGCCCTGGCCTGCGGCGCCCGCTACGTCGCTCTGGTGGCGTCCGAGCGCCGGGCGGCCACGGTGCTGGCCGGTGTCTCCGAGGAGGACCGGGCCCGGGTCCACGCCCCGGCCGGGCTGGACCTGGGCGACCTGCCCCACGCCGAGATCGCCGTGGCCATCCTGGCCCAGATCGTGGCCGAGAAGGCCAAGTCGGCGCCGGTTGTCTCG
>JBOGIE010000233.1:0-4898 GCA_050742435.1 Acidimicrobiales bacterium
GCCGCCCCGGCCAGGTCTTCACCCGGGCCCTGCTGCTGGAGCGGGTGTGGGACTACTCCTACCTGGGCGACTCCCGCCTGGTCGACGTCTGCGTGCAGCGCCTCCGGGGCAAGGTCGAGCAGGACCCGTCCAGCCCCACGCTGGTCCAGACCGTGCGGGGGGTGGGGTACAAGCTGGTGCCGCCGCCCCAGTGACCCGCATCGTCTCGGTCTCCCGGCTGCGCCCCCGGCTGGTGGCGACGTTCGCCCTGGTGGCCGCCCTCACCTCGGCCGCGGTGGCGGTCACCTCGTACTACATCACCCGGGAGGCGGTGCTGCGGCGGGCCGAGTCGGTGGCCGAGCGGGAGGCCGAGGCCGTCCTCCTGACCGTGGCCGAGACCCTGCCCGCCCAGGCCGGCCGGGACCAGGTGGCCGGCCTGGTCGAGCGGCTGAAGGCCCAAGGGGGCGCCGAGTTCGACGTGGTGGCGGTCTACGACGACGGCACGTTCGAGACCACGTCCATCTCGCTCTCCGCCGACGCGGTACCGGCCCCCCTGGCCGGCCCGGTGGGCAGCGGGCGGATCGGGGTGGTGCGGTGGTCGGCGGCGGGGGCGCCCTACGTGGTCGTCGGCGGCCAGCCCGAGGCCGCGCCGGCGTTCTACCTGTTCTTCCCGCTGGCCGAGGTCAACGAGGACCTGCGGCTGCTCCGGAACGTGCTGGCCGCCGCCGGCGTGGTGGCCGTGCTGCTGTCGGCCGGGGTCGGCGCTTTAGCCGCCCGGGGGGTGCTGCGCCCGCTCCGCCAGGCCCGCACCGCGGCCCACCGGCTGGAGGTCGGACTGCTCGGCACCCGGATGCCCGAGGAGGGCGGTGACGAGTTCGCCGACCTGGGCCACGCCTTCAACCGCATGGCCGAGGCCCTGGAACGCTCGATCGGCGACCTGCGGGAGCTGGAGGGCAGCCACCGCCGGTTCGTGGCCGACGTCAGCCACGAGCTGCGCACCCCGCTGACCGCCCTCACCACCGCGGCCGACGTGCTCGACGCCCACCGCGACGGCCTCGACGAAGCCGGCAACCGGGCCGCCCGGCTGCTCGTGCGGGAGTCGCACCGGCTGGCAGCGCTGGTCGAGGACCTCATGGAGATCTCCCGCCTCGACGCCAAGGGCGCGGCCATGGCGTGGGAACCGGTCGACGTGGTGCACCTGGTCGGTTCGGCGGTGGCAACGAGGGGGTGGGCCGGGCAGGTCCACGTGGCCTCGACGGCCGCCGACGGCGACGGCCTGACCACCTACGCCGACCCCCGCCGGCTCGACGCCATCGTCGCCAACCTGGTGGGCAACGCCCTGGAGCACGGCCGGCCCCCGGTGCGGGTGCTGGTGACGGCCACCGACGACGAGGTCGTCGTGGCCGTGAACGACGCCGGCGACGGCATCGCCCCCGCCGACCTGCCCCGCATCTTCGACCGCTTCTACAAGGCCGACCCGGCCCGCCCCGGAGGGCGCGGGTCGGGCCTGGGGCTGGCCATCGCCCGGGAGAACGCCCGCCTGCACGGGGGCGACCTCACCGTGGCCAGCCCGCCCGGGTCGGGGGCCACGTTCACCCTACGCCTGCCGAGGCGTGTTTCCGAACCGTTACCCGCCCGCGATCCGACCGTGACCACCGCCCGTCACGATGCGGTGCCATGAGACGTCTTCTGTCCGTGCTCGCCCTCCTCGGCCTGGTCACCGTCGCCTGCGGGGACGGCCGGGCCACCGACGCCGGCCCCGTGCCGGAACGGCCGTCCACCACCGTGGCCCCCGACGTCGGGGCCACGACCGTCCCCACCACCGCTCCGTCCGGTTCCGGCACCACCGAGGTCACGGTGTGGTTCGCCAAGGGCGAGGTCATCGAGCCGGTCACCCGCGACGTGCCCCGCGTCCCCCGGATCGGCGCCGAGGCGGTCAAGGCCCTGCTGGCCGGCCCCACGCCGGCCGAGTCCCGATCCGGGTTCACCACCGCCGTCCCCCGGGAGACGCGCTTCCGTGACCTGGTTATCGACGGCAGCGGGATCGCCACCGTCGACCTGTCCCGCGACTTCGAGTCGGGAGGCGGCACGTTGAGCATGACGACCCGCCTGGCCCAGGTGACCTGCACCGTCGACCAGTTCCCGACGGTGAACGGGGTGCGCTTCGCCCTGGGCGGCGAGGTGGTCAACGTGTTCTCGGGCGACGGCATCGTCCTCGACAAGCCGGTCACCTGCGACAGCTACCGCCAGGTCGTCGGCCAACCGGGCTCGGCCTCCGCCTTCGCCGGCATCTGGCCGTTCGCCAGCCGGGCCGAGCTCGACGCCTACGCCGGCGGGTCGGACCGGACCTTCCGCGACCCGGTCGCCACCGCCCGGGAGTTCGCCACCCGCTACCTCGGGATGGACAACCCGGTGAACTTCGCCTTTCGGTCCACCGGCGCCGGGGCGGGTGAGGTGCCGCTGGGCCCCCGCTACGGCGAGGGGCGTACGCCCCTGCCCAACCCCCAGGCCACCTTCACCGTCGCCCTCCGCCAGCTGGGCGCCCAGGACGCGTCCGGCCCCTGGACCGTGGTCGGGGTCACGTCGCCCAACATCGTGGTCACCTCGCCGGCGCCCGGCGCCGAGGTCGGGTCGCCCGTGCGGCTCACCGGCCAGGCCCATGCGTTCGAGGGGACGGTCAACGTCGAAGTGCGGGAGGACGGCATGCTGGCCGGTCAGGCGCTCGGCCGTGGGGTCGTCACCGGCGGGGGCGACATGCTGCGCCCGTTCGGCGGCGAGGTGGGCTTCCGGGCGCCGTCGAAGCCGGCCGGTGCCATCGTGTTCGTGGAGCGCAGCGCGGCCGACGGCCAGGGGATCCTCCGGGCCGCCGTCGTCCGGGTGCGCTTCTAGCCCGCCCGGCCTACGCCTCGACCATCCAGGGGGCGGGGTCGCGGAACTCCTCGGCCTCGGTGATGGCGGCCCAGGCCTTGGCGTTGGCCGCCTGCCAGGACCAGAACGACACGCCCTGGGCGCCGTGGGCCTGGGCGAAGCGCATGAACCGCCACAGCTCCTCGGGCGGCGGCACGCCGGCCCGGCCGCCCTCGGGGGCGCCGTCGTAGGCCTGGCCGACCGGGAACACCGGCTTGCCGTACTGGGCCAGATCCCGCAGGGCGCCGGTGACGTCGGTGTCGGGCTGGCGGTTGAGCCAGTAGACCATGGGCGCGACGGCGTCGAAGGACTCCACCACCTGGGCGTACGGGAAGTTCTGGGCGGGAGACGGCCGGGGGACGGTGGCGATCAGCGGGAACGACGACCCCACCGCCTCGCGCAGGGCCTTCCCGTAGGCGGCGGCCACCTCGCCCGAGATGTGGGTCCCCTCGCTGCGGGTCTCGATGTCGGCCGAGAACCCGTCGAGGCGGTGCTTGCCGGGGGTGCGGTGCTCGATGGCCGCCTTGGCCCGCTTGACGTCCTCCTCCCAGTTGATCAGCCGGGGGAAGTCCCAGCCGTAGACCATGAGGTTGGCCTCCTGGGCGGCGGGCAGCAGCTTGTCGAGGAAGGGGCCGGCGTAGAAGCCGTCCCAGCTCGACCCGGTGCGCACGTAGAGGTGGCTCAGCCCCACGGCCTTGGCCTTGGCCACGATGGCCTGGACGTTGCCGCCCTCGGTCTTGTCCGGCTCGTACAGCCACATGCCCTTGCCGTAGGGGAGCAGCTCGTGGACGGGGGGCCGGTTGGCCACGTCGGCGGCCTCCGAGCCGATGCCCAGGGTGGCCTTCACCAGCCGGCCCACGGCGGCGGGCGCCTCCAGGGGCTGGAAGCCGGTGGCCGCGCCCAGCCCGGTCACGGCCATGATCACGACCGTCACCAGGTTGGCCCCGGCCAGGCGCCGCTGCTGGGCGTGCGACCACAGCGGGAGGCGCCCCGAGTGCTCCGACGTCCGGCCCGGGGGGCGGTCCTTCGGCTTGGCCTCGTTGTCCCGGCTGGCCGCCAGCCCGCCGGTCGACCACTGTTGGTCCGCCGGCCGTTCCTGCAGTTCGAGCATGCGGTGCGCGAGAGCCGGCCGGCGCCCCCTCCCACGCTACGTGGTTTGTCCGCGCGCCCTGCGTGGCGTCCCCCTCCGAGTAGGTAGTTCGCCGCCCACCGTGGCCGTCCCTTCTCCGGAGACAAAAAAAATGTTTGTCGCCCGCCGACCGGGGGTAAAGAGGGCTGCCTACTTGAACCAGAGGCGCTGGTAGTCCCGGCTCTGGGGGTGCAGCAGCAGGGCGACGAGGGCGATCTCGAACATCAGCGACAGCAGGTTGTTGCTCAGCGGGTTGCCCAGGTAATAGAAGCGCAGGGCGAAGGGCAGGACGGCCATGGCGATCGCCAGGGCGTAGGCCCATTTGCGCTCGTTGGCGATGCCCCACCCGGCGAGGATCCCCCCGCCCACCAGGAGGAGCAGCAGGATGGGGAAGGTGCCGGCCCGCAGCATGTCGAAGAGCAGGAACGCGGCGTTCAGGTAGAGCAGGTAGACGGCGATCACCAGCGTCTGCGGCTGGGCGGGGTTCAAGAATCGGCGGCGTTCCATGGCGGTCATTCTGACAGCAGCGCTGCGGCGGGGGACGGTTCCCCCGAAGCGGCCAGCTGGCCGCAGGCGGCGGCGATGTCGGTGCCCCGGTTGCCGCGGACGGTGGCGTTGACCCCCGCGGCCACCAGGCGGTCACGGAACGCCCGCACGCCGGCGGCCGGTGTCCCCCTGGTCAGGTACCCGGGCGTGGGGTTGAGGGGGATCAGGTTGACGTGGGCGGCCAGGGGGCGGGCCAGGGCGGCCAGCTCTCCGGCGTCGGACGGGCGGTCGTTGACCCCGTCGATCAGCGCCCACTCGAACGACAGCCGGCGGTTCTTGGCCGCCACCCAGGCCTGGCAGGCCTCGACCACCGCGCCGAGCGGGTACCGCCGGTTGA
>JBOGIE010000234.1:0-4894 GCA_050742435.1 Acidimicrobiales bacterium
CGCCGGTGCTGGAAGCGGAACTCGTCGAACACGCCGTACAGCAGCTGCCAGGCCTGGGCCCGGTTGAGGATACGGACGTCGGGCGGGAGGTCGAGCTCCAGCCCGTGGTCGGCCACCAGCGAGGCGCCGAACGAGTGGTAGGTCGCCACGGTCACGTCGGCGTCGGGGCCCAGGGCTCCGCGGACCTTGGCCTTGAGGTGGGCGGCCGCCTTGTTGGTGAACGTGAGGCCCAGCACCTGGTCGGCCCGCACCTGGCCCGAGCTGACCAGGTGCAGGATGCGGCGGGCCATGACCGTGGTCTTGCCCGTGCCCGCGCCGGCCACGAGGAGCTGGGCCGACCGGTCGGCCTCCACCGCCTCGACCTGCTCGTCGGTGAGGATCACGCCGCGCCCACCTCCCGGCCCTCGCGCTGGAGGGGGCACAGGGGGTGGAACGAGCAGTGCCGGCACGAGGCGTCGACCGACGGCTCGAACCGCTCCAGGCGGATCTGCTCGGCGGCGGCCAGCACCCGCGCCTCGGTGGCCTCGGCGTGGCCGGCCAGGACGAGCTGCTCGTAGGCGCGCATGGTGCGCAGGTAGAGGAGGCGGAGCTGGCGGGGCGGGCCGAGGGCGGCCAGCTCGGCGTCGCGGGTGGCGGCCAGGTGGTAGACGGCCAGCTGGAGGTCGTCGGGCAGCTGGTCGGGGCGGGGCTCCTTGCGACCGGTCTTGTAGTCGACGATGCGGATGCCTTCGCCGTCGTCGGCCCGGTCGATCCGGTCGATGGCGCCGGTGAGGCGCACGCCGCCCAGCTCGATCTCGAATCTGTGCTCGACGGCCAGGACCTCGGGGGCGTTCGGGCCCTCGCCCTCGGCCGCCCACCAGTCCTGGAGCATCGAGTAGTAGTCCCTGCGGCACTCCTCGATCTGGGGCCGGTAGCGGGCGACGTCGTCCCGCCAGCGTTCGGCGGCCAGGGCCAGCAGCGCCTCCTTGGTCCGTTCGCCGTCACGCCCGGGGCGGAGGAACTCGGCCAGCACCTCGTGGACCAGCGACCCCAGCGCGGCCGGGGCGCCGGCGTCGTCCTTCACCCGTAGGCCGTACTGGTAGGCGTAGCGCAGGGGGCAGTCGTCGTAGGTGTCGAGCTGGGTGGCCGAGAGCAGGAGCTTGCCGTCGGGGAACACGGCGACCGGGTTCCGGGTGGGTGGGCGGGACATGGGTGCCGGGCCGCGGACCGCGGGGGGACGGGGGTCCCCCGCCCGCCAGCCCTCGACGAAGCGGCTGAGGAGCACGCCCGGCTCGGGCGAGGCGGTGGCGACCAGGTGGGCGGTGGCCCGGGAGCAGGCGGTCTGGAACAGGGCGCGCTCCTCGGCCAGCGACGCCCGGCGCCGTTCGGCCGGGGACAAGGGGGTGGGGTCGAACAGGGGTGCCCGGCCCCGGATGTGGGGCAGCTCGCCCTCCACGCACCCGGCCACCACCACCGTGTGCCACTCCCGGCCGGTGGCCGCGGCGATCGAGGTCACGGTGACCGCCTCGCGGTCACCCTGTGCGGCGTTCGACGTCCGCCACGGGTCGGGCTGGACCTCACCGTCGTCGAGGCCGGCCAGGAGGGTGGGCAGGCGCTCGGCTGGATCCTGGTCGGCCCGCCGCTCCAGCCGGTCGAGGAAGGCCACGATCGCGTCGAGGGAGGCGTCGTCGCCGGTTGCGCTTCCGACCAGGTGGCCCAGGCCCCGCTCCCACACCTCGAACGCCAGCTCCGCCGGCGTCGCCGTGGCCGCCCGGGCGGCGACGTCGTTCCTGAGGGCGAGGAGCTGCTCCTCGCCTCCCGCCGACAGGGGCGACACGAGCAGCCGGGGGAGGGCGCGGTCGTCGCTCGTGGACCAGCGCAGGACGTCGACGATGGCCGCCACCGCCGGGTCGCCCGCACCGGTGCCGAGGCCCGGGCCGGGCGACACCGGGATGCCGTGGCGACTCAGGGCCCGGGCGATGGCCCGGCCGTGGCGCTGGGGGCGGCGGACCAGCACGGCCATCTCCGACCACGACACACCGTCCTCGTGGGCGACGAGCAGCTCGCCGGCCACCGCCTCGGGCTCGGTCGAGGGGTGCCGGCAGGTCACCACGGTCGGCTCGGCCGGCCGCCGGAAGCTGTCGGTCAGTTCCACGTCGACCGCTCCGGGCCACGGGAGCGCGGCGGGCGAAACCACGGTGGCGTCCGGTCCCGCCACTGCGGCCAGCAGCCGGTCGGACCGGGGCGAGCCCTCGTGGTCGTCGACGAGGACGTGGGCGTACCGGCCGGGCGTGGCCAGGTCGGCCGCGGTGTCGAGGAGCATGGAGCGGTCGACCTGTGCCCGCTCGTCCAGGACGGCCCGGTACCGCCGGGCGAACCGGTCGAGCTCCGGATAGGTGCCGGGCGCCACGTCGAGCAGGGCCTGGGCCACCTCCCCGGCGAACGCCTCACGGCCCAGGTACCGCCCGAACACCGGCCAGTCCTCGGGCGACTCGGTCGCCAGCAGGCGGCGCACCACCCCCCGCTGTTCGGCCGTCGACAGGAGCCGCACCGAGCCTCGGGCCCGGGTGACCAGGTCGAACGCCACGCCGAACCAGGTGGTGAACGGCAGGGCGTCGAACCCGCCCGACAGGTGGGGCAGCACCCGGTCACGGAACCGGGTGGCCGCCGCCCGGTCGCGCCCCACCACCAGGACCGACGAGGGCGGCTGCCCCTCGTCGACCAGCCGCAGGTACCTGCCGACCAGGGCCGTGGTCTTCCCACAGCCCGCCCCTCCGGAGACCCGCAGCGGGCCACCCGCATGCTCCACGATTCGGCGCTGGGCCGCCGTCAGTTCCACCCGACCGACCTTACCGAGGGCCTGCGACACCGCCCCCACGGCCGAACTGGTGACATCTGGTGCGAAATAGCGCACTGGGTGTCACCAGTTCGGAGAGGAGGCGGATCAGGCCCACTGGCCGCGGCGGACCAGCACCTCCTTGAGCACGGTGGGGCGGTCGGTCATGATCCCGTCCACACCCAGGTCGAGCAGGCGCTCCATCTCGGCCGGGTCGTCGATGGTCCAGACGTGGACGGGCAGGCCGCGGCGGTGGGCCCCGGCCACGAACCACCGGTCGACGATGAGGACCCGGCCCTGGCGGACGGGCACCTGGGCGCACGCCCCGGCGCAGCGCCCGACCGGGACCCGGAAGCCGGCCGCCCGCATGCGGGCGATGTCGAGCGGGCCGATGGCCGTGCACACGCGGAGCCGGGTGAGCTGGCGGAAGTGGTGGAGGCGGCGGCCCGAGAACGAGGCCACGCACACGCGGTCATGGGCGCCCGTCCGGTCCAGGACCTCCACCAGGGGCGCCACGCACGAGTCGTGCTTGAGGTCGATGTTGACCCGGACGTCCGGCCAGGTGGTCAGCAGCTCCTCCATCAACGGGATGCCGGCGTCGCCCACCCGGGCCTTGCGCACCGCCTCCCAGGGCAGGGCGGCGATCAGGCCCCGCTGGTCCGTGACCCGGTCGAGGACGTCGTCGTGGAAGGCCACCAGCGTGCCGTCGGCGGTGGCGTGGGCGTCGGTCTCCAGGTACCGGTAGCCCAGGCGGACGGCGTGCTCGAACGCGGGCATGGTGTTCTCGGGGTGCTCGGACGCCCCGCCCCGGTGGGCGAAGGGGATGGGCCCCGGATGGTCCAGATACGCCCAGGTGGTCACCCCGTGGGATCGGCGAGCGGCCGGAAGATGGTCGACCGGTAGTAGGCCAGCTCGGCGACGCTCTCCCGGATGTCGTCCAGGGCCCGGTGGTGGCCGGCCTTGGTCGGGGCGGCGGCGTAGACGTCGGGGTACCAGCGGCGGCACAGCTCCTTGATCGTCGACACGTCGATCGACCGGTAGTGGAACCAGCCGTCCAGCTCGGGCAGGTGGCGGGCCAGGAAGCTGCGGTCGGTGGCGATGGAGTTGCCGCACAGGGGGACGGTGCCGGCCGTGGGCAGGTGCTGGCGCAGGAAGTCCAGCACGGCCGCCCCCGCCTGCTCGAGCGACACGGTCGACGCCTCCACCGCCTTGGTCAGCCCGCTCTCGTCGTGCATCTTCACCACGACCTTCTCCATGGCGGCCAGGGCTTCGGCCGGCTGGTGGACCACCAGGTCCGGCCCCTCGGCCACGATCGCCAGGTCGTCGTCCGTGACGAGGGCGGCGATCTCCAGGATCACGTCCCGCTCGGGGTCGAGGCCGGTCATCTCCAGGTCGATCCAGGCCAGCATGGACGGCGATCGTAGGCTGACCGGCTGATGCTCGACCTGCCTGTCGTCCGCCTCGACCCCGACCTGCCCCTACCCGGCTACGCCCGGCCGGGTGACGCCGGCGCCGATCTCACCGCCCGGAAGGAGGCGGTGCTGCCCGCTCGCGGCGGTCGGGCCATGATCCCCACGGGCGTGGCGGTCGCCGTCCCCGAGGGCCACGCCGGCCTGGTCCTGCCCCGCAGCGGCCTGGCCCTGCGCCACGGGGTGACCGTCCTCAACGCCCCGGGACTGGTCGACGCCGGTTACCGGGGCGAGCTCAACGTGCTCCTGGTCAACACCGACCCGGACGAGGACTACGTCGTCCACCGGGGCGACCGCATCGCCCAGTTCGTCATCGTGGCCGTGGAGCAGGCGGTAATCACGGTCGTGGTCGAGTTGCCCGACTCCGAGCGGGGTCGGGGCGGCTTCGGCCACACCGGACGGTAAGCAGGGGGGTGACCTCGGGGTGACCACTTGCTAACGTAGGGACGTAACGCGGACGTGGCTCAGTGGTAGAGCACAACCTTGCCAAGGTTGGGGTCGCGGGTTCGAATCCCGTCGTCCGCTCCACAAGCATCCGGTGGAGGCCCTTTGCGGAGGGCCTCTTCTCTTTCCCGAGCGAATCGTTACATTCGGATTACCGATCGGTCGC
>JBOGIE010000235.1:0-4842 GCA_050742435.1 Acidimicrobiales bacterium
CCGGTCGGCGTGATGACCAAGGCCGAGGTCCGGGCCAAGGCCGCCGAGTTGCGGCTGCCCACCGCGGCCAAGCCCGACAGCCAGGACGTCTGCTTCGTGACGACCAGCGGGGGACGGGAGGCCCTGCTGTCGTCCCGCATCCCGCTGCACCCCGGCCGGGTGGTCGACGCCACCGGTGCCGAGGTCGGCCGGGTCGACGCCCTCGAGCTGGTCACCGTCGGCCAGCGCCGGGGGCTGGGCACGGGCGGGGGCGCCAGGCGCTACGCCATCTCGGTCGACACCACCGCCGGCACGGTCACGGTGGGCGAGGCGGGTGACCTGCTGGCCGGCTCCGTTCGGCTTTCGCAGCTGTGCTGGGTGCACGGGCCGGTCACCGGCGAGGTCGACGTGCAGACCAGCGCCCACGGCGACCCGGTCACAGCCACGTTCGACGGCACCACCGTCCGCTTCGCCCCGCCCCAGCGCCGGGTCGCCCCCGGCCAGAGCGTGGTCCTCTACCGGGGCGACGAGGTCCTGGGGGGAGGCATCGCCATCGAGTGAGCAGGATTGTGCCGATCTGGCACATTTCTGCTCACTCGGTGACCGGCGGGCGGCGGGTGACGGCGATGCGCCGGCGGCGGGCCTCCTCCAGGACGGTGCCGGGGCGGGTGGGGGTGAAGCGCAGGCCGGTGGCGTGGATGGCGACGCCCTCCCGCCGGCCGGGCTTGAGCAGGGTGACGGTGGCGGGTTCGGCCAGCTCCATCTGGATGCCCAGACCCGGGGCCCGCTGGGACAGGTCGTAGGAGCCGGTGTCGGCGGCCGTCGCCAGGCGGAAGGCGGTGATGTCCTGGCGGCGGAAGAGCATGGGGTCGAAGAGGACGACCGGGTCGTGGAGCACCACGCCGGCGGGCACGAACACCACCCAGCGGCGCGACAGGTTGTGGATCGACTTGAGCAGCAGGAAGGCCAGCGGCCATCCGACGACCAGCAGCAGGCCACCGGGGACCCACCGGCGGGTGGCCAGCAGCAGCGGGCCGGAGGCGATGCCGGCCATCGACAGGACCCAGGCGAGGGGCAGCGGCCCGGCCAGCAGCGGTCCGGGCGGGCGGAGGAGGAAACGCCGCTCGTTGGGATAGGCCGGCCCGTTCACGTCCGCCGCCCCGAGGGCCGGGGCGAAGGCCCAGGCGCACGCCACCGCGGCCCAGGCCACGGCGAGCGCCGAAGCTTGCTCGCCGAGGGCGGCCAGCACCGCGGCCACCACCGCGGCCGGCGCCACCACCCGCAGGGCGGTCAGGGCGACGGGGTGGGGGGCGAAGGCGGCGATCATCCCGACTGCCCATCCGACCCACAGGCCGGTGGACGCCACCACCTGCACCGGCCGGCTGGCGGCATCGAGCGCCTCGGCCAGCGCCGGTCCCGTGGTGAACGGCAGCCCGGCCCACAGGGCGCGCACCAGCCAGGGGAGGAGGCGGGAGAGGTCCCGGGTCGAACTCGACGAGACCTCATTCATCGGCGACGCCCACGCTACCGTCGATCTCGTGGACCCCGGGAGCCGAGTGGATGAGCTGCGGCGGCTCATCGAGCACCACACCGAGCGGTACTACGTCCTCGACGATCCGGAGGTCTCCGACGCCGAGTTCGACGCCCTGGTGCGGGAGCTACGGGACCTGGAGCAGGCCCATCCCGAGCTGCGCACGCCCGATTCGCCCACCCAGCGGGTAGGCGGGCGGGCGTCGACCGCCTTCGCCGAGGTCCGCCACCGCCTCCCCATGATGTCGCTCGACAACGCCTTCAGCTTCGACGAGCTGGTGGCGTGGGGGAAGCGCATGGAGCGCTACATATCCGGCCAGGTGGACTACGTCTGCGAGCTGAAGATCGACGGGATCGCCTGCTCGCTCCTCTACGAGGACGGCCGGTACGTGCGGGGGGCGACCCGGGGCAACGGCGTGGTCGGGGAAGACGTGACCGAGAACGTGCGGACCATCACCGTCGTCCCCGAGCGGCTGCAGGGCGACTCGGTGCCCGAGGTGCTGGAGGTGCGGGGCGAGGTCTACATGCCCGTCTCCGCCTTCGAGGAGCTCAATCAGCGCCAGGGGGAGGCCGGGCTGCGGCTGTTCGCCAACCCCCGCAACTCCGGGGCCGGGTCGCTGCGCCAGAAGGATCCCAAGGTCACCGCCAGCCGGGATCTGGGGTTCTGGGCCTACCAGCTGGGCGAGATCCGGGGCGGGCCGAGGTTCCGCCGTCACTCGGAGAGCCTCGACTTCCTCAAGGCGGCCGGGCTGCCGGTCAACCCCGAGGTCCGCACGGTGGGGAGCCTGGAGGAGGTCTTCGCCTACTGCGAACGGTGGCTGGAGCACCGTCACGACCTCGACTACGAGATCGACGGTGTGGTGGTGAAGGTCGACGACCTGGGCCAGCGGGAGGAGCTGGGGTCGACGTCGAAGTCGCCCCGGTGGGCCATCGCCTACAAGTTCCCGCCCGAGGAGGCCACGACGGTCCTCAAGGACATCATGGTGTCGATCGGGCGGACGGGGAAGGCCACGCCGTTCGCCCAGCTCGAGCCGGTCAAGGTCAGCGGGTCCACCGTCCAGCTGGCTACCCTGCACAACGAGGACCAGGTGCGGGTCAAGGACGTGCGGCCGGGCGACACGGTCACCGTCCGCAAGGCGGGCGACGTCATCCCCGAGGTGGTGGCGCCCGTGCTGTCGAAGCGGCCGGCCGGCCTGGCCGAGTGGCGGTTCCCCGCCACCTGCCCGGTGTGCGACGGCCCCTTGGTCCGGATCGAGGGGGAGAGCGACACCTTCTGCGTGAACGTCGACTGCCCGGCCCAGCGGGACGGGCGCATCATCCACTTCGCCTCCCGCGGCGCCATGGACATCGAGGGCCTGGGCGAGAAGCGCGTGCAGCAGCTGACCGCGGCCGGCCTGCTGTCGGACCCCGGCGACGTCTACTTCGTCACGTACGAGCACCTCATGGGGCTGGAGGGCTTCGCCGACCTGTCGGCCCGCAACCTGCTGGACGCCATCGAGACGTCCAAGTCCCGGCCGCTGCCCAACCTGCTGATCGGCCTCAGCATCCGCCACCTGGGCGGGCGGGGGGCCGAGGTGCTGGCCGAGGCGTTCGGCCACCTCGACCGCATCCTGGAGGCCTCGGAGGAGGAGATGGCGGTCACGCCCGGTGTCGGGCCGGTGATCGCCAAGAGCGTGTGCGAGTTCTTCGCCCTCGACCGCAACCGCCAGGTCGTCGACAAGCTGCGGGCCGCGGGCGTGAACTTCGAGGGCGTGGCCCGATCCGAGCTGCCACCGACCCTGGCGGGCCAGGCGGTGGTGGTCACCGGCACGCTCGAGTCCATGTCGCGGGAGAAGGCGGTGGAGGCGGTCAAGGCGCGGGGCGGGTCGTCGCCGGGCAGCGTCTCCAAGAAGACCGCCTACCTGGTCGCCGGGGCCGAGCCGGGCCAGGCCAAGGTGACCAAGGCCGAGGAGTGCGGCGTGCCCGTCATCGACGAGGCCGCGTTCCTCCGCCTCCTCGAGACCGGTGACGTGGCGTGAGCGCGGACAAGATCGAGCTGGTCTCGGTGAACGTCTCCATGCCGAAGTACCTGGGCCAGCACCGGGGGCGACCGGTCACCAGCGGCATCGCCAAGCAGCCGGTCACCGCCGAGTACCTGTGGCTCGACCGGCTGAACCTGGAGGGCGACGCCCAGGCCGACCTGCGGTCGCACGGGGGC
This sequence comes from Acidimicrobiales bacterium, assembly GCA_050742435.1. Taxonomy (GTDB): domain Bacteria; phylum Actinomycetota; class Acidimicrobiia; order Acidimicrobiales; family AC-14; genus CADCTB01. The sequence continues at coordinate 3,707 of JBOGIE010000235.1, forward strand.
CCGAACAAGGCGGTCTACGCCTACGCGTCCGAGCACCTACCGGCGTGGAGCGCCGAGCTGGGCCAGGAGCTGGGGCCGGCGGCGTTCGGCGAGAACCTCACCACCTCGGGGGCCACCGAGGACGACGTCTGCATCGGCGACCGCTGGTACTGGGGCGACGCCGTGCTGGAGGTCTGCCAGCCCAGGCGGCCGTGCTTCAAGCTGGCCATGCACCGGGGACGGGGCGACATCGGACGCCTGCTGGGGGACACCGGCCGCACCGGCTGGTACCTGCGGGTCCTCCAGCCCGGGCGGGTGCCGGCGGCCGGCCCGATCAGCGTCGAGCCCCATCCGGTGGGCGCGACCGTGTGGGCAATGCACGAAGCATCGCGGCCGGGCGCGGCGCCGGTGGAGGTCATCGAGGCCATGCTCGGCCTCGACGAACTGGCCGAGGAGTGGAAGCTGCACCTGGCCGCCCGCCTGCCAGACTGAGCCCGGCATGACACGGGTGGTGGTGGGAATGGCGTTGGTCGTCGCCCTGGTGGCGGGCTGCAACGACGACGACCCCGGGACCACGGTGACCGCACCCACCTCGACGACGACCGCGCCCACCACGACCGCGCCCACGACGACCACCGCCGGCGCCGGGCCGACCTCGACCACGTCGCCCCTTCCCGCCGCCCCGTGGGCCGGGCCGAAGCTGCGTGGCGACCAGGTGCCCGCCGTCCTCGTGCAGGAGTGGCGGGCCGGCGGGGCGCGGGAGGACTGCGCGGCGCTGGCCCCGGCCGACCTCGGCCCGGCGGCCAGCGGCACCCCGCGGCGGGCCAACTTCGGCGACCGGGCCTGGGCCGTTGCCTGGGACGTCCCCGGCGCGCCCGGGCGGCAGGCCAGCGGGGAACCGTGCTCCAGCTGCGGGCGGGGGACGGTGGTGGTGGCGGGCACCAGCCTCGACGTCGGCCTTCCGGGAGCCCCGCCGGCGGCGAACCTGCCCAACGTGCGGCGCTGGGCCGACGGCAGCTCGGCCCGCTACGGGCTGGAGGGCGGCACCGGACCCGCGTACCTGGCCCAGCTCGAGGTCGCCGGTGAGCGGTGCCTGTACAACGTGGTGTCGTTCCTCGGCCAGGCCCACCTCGAGCGCCTGCTCGACTCCCTCCGGT
>JBOGIE010000236.1:0-4839 GCA_050742435.1 Acidimicrobiales bacterium
CGAGCTTCTGCTCGAGGTCGGTCAGCAGCTTGGGGGCCGACTGGGGCCGGACCACCGAGGCCGGGTGCCGGTCGAACGTGAGGACCGCGCTGTGCAGCCCGCGGTCGGCGGCCATCCGGCGCAGGTGTCCGATGACGAACTGGTGGCCCCGGTGCACCCCGTCGTAGGCCCCGATGGTGACCGCGGTGCCCGCGCTCGGGGCGACGAACGTCGCCGGGTCGGTCACCACGTCCATGACAGGCAGGCTAGTGAGGGGCGAGGACCACGGACGGTTTGGCCCGGCCGTCGCCGTAGCGCTCGTAGACCGCGAGCAGCTCGCCCGCCCCGTCGAGCACCGCCCACGGGCCCTCGCCCGGCCAGGCGACGTCGAGGACCTTGCCATAGGAGACGGCCTCGGCCAGGTCCGCACCGGCACTCACCGGAGGCAGGTGGGCGACCGCAGCTGCCGCCGGCAACACGTCGGCCGGGCCCACCGACTCCAGCGGCACGGCGTGGTCGACGGTGAACGGCCCGACCGCCGTCCGCCGCAGGCGGCGCAGGTGGGCCCCGCCCCCGAGCGCCGCCCCCAGGTCGGCGGCCAGCGACCGCACGTAGGTGCCGGAGGAGCAGTCCACCTCGATGCGGTACACGCCGGGCTCCGAGCCAGGGGAAACCTCGAACCGGTGCACGCTGACCGGCCGGGCCGCCCGCTCCACCTCCACGCCGGCCCGGGCCAGCTCGTGCAGGCGCCGGCCGCCCACCGACACCGCGGAGACCATGGGCGGGACCTGCTCGATGTCGCCCACGAAGCGGGCGGCCGCGGCGCGCGCGTCGTCGAGCCCGACCGCGGACATGTCATAGGTCGCGACCACCTCGCCCCCGTCGTCGAGGGTGGTTGTCTCGGCGCCCAGCACCACCTCGCCCACGTAGGACTTGGGCAGCGGGGCCAGGAACCGCAGCAGGCGGGTGGCCCGGCCCAGCCCGACCAGCAGCACGCCGGTGGCGTCGGGGTCGAGCGTCCCCCCGTGGCCCACCCGGCGCTGGCCGAAGATCCTCCGGCACCGGCCCACCACGTCGTGCGACGTGCACCCCGCCGGCTTGTCGACGACCAGGAGGCCGTCGACCCCTCCGTCCTGGCTCAGTCGTGCTCCACCCGGGGCAGCGACTCCCGGACGGCGTCCAGCAGCTCGGGGATGGGCCGGGGGTCGACGAAGCCGGCCGACGCCTTGTGCCCCCCGCCCCCGAAGCCGATGGCGACCTGGCCCACGTCGAACGAGCTGACCGCCCGCAGCGACACCTTGGTGCCCTCGGGGGTCTCCTTGAGCACGCACGAGACGTCGGCCTCGGTGGTGCGCCGCACCAGGTCGATGAGGCCCTCGGTCTCGTCCAGGCCCACGCCGTGCTCGGCCAGGTCGGCGGCGGTGACCCACGTGGCCACGAACCGGCGGTCGCCGTCGTACACCGCCCGCTGCAGGGCGGTGCCGGCCAGGCGCAGGTAGGCCAGGCGGTGCTCCTCGAACAGCTGGCGGTTCATGGCCCCGATGGGCAGGTCGAACCCGGCCAGCTCCCGGGCGAGGGTGAAGACCTCGGGCGACGTGTTGTCGTACTGGAAGCGACCGGTGTCGCAGATCAGCCCGGTGTACAGGCACAGGGCGGCCTCGCGGGTCAGCTTCCAGCCCAGCCTGTCGAGCAGCCGGCGCACGACCACGGCCGACGCCGCGGCCTCGGGCTCGATGAGGTTGATGGTGCCGTAGCCGTCGTTGGTGCGGTGATGGTCGACGACGATCAGCTGGCGGGCGTTGCGGGCGGCGGCGCCGAGCTCGGCCAGGCGGTCGATCGACCCGCAGTCGAACGTCACCATCACGTCGGGGTCGGACGGGTAGTCGGCCGGCTTGGTGGCGAGCTGGAGGCCGGGCAGGAAGTCGTAGTGGGGAGCGACCTGGAAGGGCTCCGGCCAGGAAGCCACCGACTCCTTCCCGGCGGCGAGGGCCAGCAGGTGAAGGGCGAGCATCGAGCCCAGGGCGTCGCCGTCCGGGGTGTGGTGGCAGGCCAGGGCGAGAGACGGTGCCGCCGAGATGGCGTCCGCTGCTTCGTCGAGAGGGCTCATCGGCCGTCCTCGTTCCTATTGAGATCTCGTAGTAGTTCTTCCACTCTAGACCCTAGGGCTATAGCTGGATCCGGAACAAAACTGAGCTCCGGAGTCCTGCGGAGGCGTAGTTGGCGGGCGATCGCCGACTGGAGCCGGATGCGGTGCTCCCCCAGTGCCACAGCCACTCCCTCCGGGTCGCCCCTCGACAGGGACGAGAACCAGACGACAGCATGGCTCAGGCCGGGCTCCACCCGCACACCTGTCACCGTAACCAGCTCCAGGCGCTCGTCGTCAATGCGCTCCAGCTCGTCGCCCAGCACCTCCTGGACCACATGGTTCACGCGGTCCATGCGCGATGGTTTGCGCGGGCTCACGGAGCGCACCACCAAGTCGAGCGCGCCGGCGGGGCAGGGGCCCCCGCCGGCACAAGGCGGGCGCGGTCCGAAGGACCCGGGTGCCCGCCGTCAGGAACAACGGCTTCAACGAAATGGGTGGACGGGGTCACTCCCCGTCCACCCACTTCGTTCGAAAGCCGCAGACCTCGACCTCGGGCTTGCTCCACACCCAGCGCTCGATGTTGTCGACCACCTCGGCGGCGTGGGTGTAGGAGTCGGACACCACGGCCATGCCCACGAGGGCCCGCTGCCACTTGTCCTGGTAGCCGACCTCGGCCACGGAAACGAGGAAGCGGTGGCGGATGCCCTCGACGATCGGTCGCAACGCGGCCCGCTTCTCCTTGAGCGATCGGCTGGTGGGGATGTGCAGCTCGAGCTGCACCACGGCGACGTGCACCGCGGCGGTGCAGCGGGGAGCCCCCGGCTAGCTCCGGGGGATCTCCCGCTCCTCGTAGGTCTCGATGATGTCGCCAGCCTTGAGGTCCTGGAAGTCGGACAGCCCGATGCCGCACTCGTAGCCGGAGGCCACCTCGCGGACGTCGTCCTTGAACCGCTTGAGCGACGTGATGGTGCCGGTCCAGATGACCACCCCCTCCCGCAGGAAGCGGACCTTGGACCCCCGGGTGATGACCCCGTTGCGCACGTAGCAGCCGGCCACGGCGCCGATGCGGGGCACCCGGAAGACCTCGCGGACCTCGGCCTCGCCGGTGACCACCTCTTCGAACTCGGGCTTGAGGAGGCCGACCATGGCCTTCTCCACGTCCTCGAGGACCTGGTAGATGATCTGGTAGGTCCGGATGTCGACGTCCTCCCGCTCGCCCAGCTCGCGGGACTTGCGGTCGGGGCGGACGTTGAACCCGATGATCGTGGAGTTCGACGCCGACGCCAGCTGCACGTCGTTCTCGGTGATCCCACCCACCGCCCGGTGCACGAAGGCCAGCTTCACCTCGTCGCGCTCCAGGCGCTTCAGGCTCTCGGTGAGGGCTTCGAGCGACCCGTTGACGTCGGCCTTCAGGATCAGGTTCAGCGTGGCCTGCTCGCCCCGCTGGATCTGCTCGAACAGGTCCTCCAGGCGGGCGCCGCCACCGATGTGCAGCGACGGGAGCTGGCGCTGGTCACGCTTCTTGAACCGCTCGCCCCGGGCCTCGGCCACCACGCGGGCGGTCTTGTCGTCGGGGGCGACACGGAACTCGTCGCCCGCGCTGGGCACGTCGGAGAGGCCGAGGACCTGGACGGGCATGGAGGGGGTGGCCTCCTTGACGTTGTCGCCCTTGTCGTCGATGAGGGCCCGGACCCGGCCCCAGGCGGCGCCGGCCACCATGGGGTCGCCGACCTGGAGCATGCCCCGCTCGACCAGGACGGTGGCCACCGGCCCCCGGCCCTTGTCGAGCTGGGCCTCGAGGACCACGCCCTGGGCCCGGCCCTCGGGGTTGGCCACCAGCTCCTCGACGTCGGCCACCACGAGCAGCTGCTCGAGGATGTCGTCGATGCCCAGGTTCTGGAGGGCGGAGACCTCGACCATGATCGTGTCGCCACCCCACTCCTCGGGCACCAGCCCGTGCTCGGAGAGCTGCTGGCGGATGCGGTTGGGGTCGGACTCCTCGCGGTCGATCTTGTTGATGGCGACGACGATCGGCACCTCGGCCGCCCTGGCGTGGTTGATGGCCTCGACCGTCTGCGGCATGACGCCGTCGTCGGCCGCCACCACCAGCACGGCGATGTCGGTGGCCATGGCCCCGCGGGCCCGCATGGCGGTGAACGCCTCGTGGCCGGGGGTGTCGATGAAGGTGATGAGGCGCCCGTCCTTGTTCACCTGGTAGGCGCCGATGTGCTGGGTGATGCCGCCGGCCTCGCCGGCCACCACGTTGGTCTCGCGGATGCGGTCGAGCAGCAGGGTCTTGCCGTGGTCGACGTGGCCCATGACCGTGATCACCGGCGGGCGGGGCCGCAGGTCGGCGTCGTCGTCGTCGTCGTCCCGCAGCAGCTCGGTGAGCTTGACCTCCTCCTCCTGGCCGGGCTCGACCAGCAGGACCTCGGCGCCGACCTCGGCGGCGAACAGCTCGATCATGTCGTCGGTCAGCGACTGGGTGGCGGTGACCATCTCGCCCTGCTGCAGCAGGAAGCGGACGACGTCGGCCGCGGTGCGGTTGACCTTGGGACCGAGGTCCTGGGCGCTCGACCCGCGCTCGACCACGATCTCGCCCTCGGGGACGGGTGCGTCCGAGCGGGTGTAGGTGGTGGCCTGTGTCGGCTCCAGCTCCTCGAAGCTGCGACGCCGGCGCCGGCGGCGCTGCGGTGGGCGCCGGCCCTGGCCGGGACCGCCGCGGCCGGGAGGACCCCCGGGGCCGCCACCGGGACGGCCGCCCGGACCGCCAC
>JBOGIE010000237.1:0-4828 GCA_050742435.1 Acidimicrobiales bacterium
CGGCTGTACCTGTCGCACGCGTGGAGCCGGTCGCTGTTCGGGTCGACGCAGTACAACCCGCCCAGCCGCTTCCTCAAGGAGATCCCCGAGCAGCTGACCGAGCTGGTCGAGGGCAGCCGTAGGCGGGGACGGTCCGCCACCGGCGCGTGGGGCCGGGACCGCATCGTGGAGGCCGCGTCCCGCCCGCCGTCCGCCACCCGGCCGGTGCGGTCGACCGGTGCCGAGCGGCTGGGGGTCAAGGTGGGCGACGACGTGGTCCACGGCAAGTGGGGCGAGGGCGTGGTGCTGGAGATGATCGGCGCCGGCGACTCGGCCGAGGTCATCGTCCGTTTCCCCAGCGTGGGGGAGAAGCGGCTGCTACTGGCCTGGTCGCCCCTCAAGAAGGCATGACGGCGCGCAGGTAGGTCGGCACGTCGCCGCCCGAGGCCAGCAGCCGGCGCAAGGGGTTCCTGCGGTCGCCCACCGGTTCCCCGTGGACCGGGTGCAGGGCGGCCCGGGCCCGGCCGGCACGGGGCTCCTCGGCCGGGTGCAGGCCGAACCAGGCCAGCTGGTTCACCTGGCCCATGCCGTCGATGGCGGCCAGCTCGGCCCAGCCCTGCGACGACGGGTGGGCGGCGCGCAGCTCCTGGAAGGCGGCGAAGGCCTTCTCCTCGGAGTCGAAGGTGCCGACCAGGTCGCGCAGGCCGCCGGCCGGGCGGCGGTGGGACCCGGCGAAGAGCAGGTAGTGCTGTGGGGCGCCGATGTCGCGCGGGTCGATCCCCAGCCGCTGCGACAGCTCGGCCACCGGGATCTCCACCGGTTCGATGGGCTCGTTGTACAGCCAGCCCAGGAGGCGCACGACCTTGCGCGTCCGCACGTACTCGATGGCCAGCCCGGCGTTGCGCGTGCCGGCCCCCAACCGCTTGGCCCGTCCCATGACGCTCCCTTTCTCGGAGTGCTTCGTGTGGTCCTATTCGGCCACAGGCACCCCTTTGTGCGAAATGGTGATGGCTTGTGTCTTGATTCGGGGGTGGTACCACCCGCACGGCGGGCGCGCGGCGCGGCGGTTGAGAGAGGATGGAGCGTGGCCGACTCGCTCAGGGTGGTGATAGCCGACGACGAGTACCTCGTCCGGGAGGGGGCGCGCAGCGTCCTGTCCGCGGTCCCGGGCATCGAGGTGGTCGGCCTGGCCTCCGACCCGTCCGAGCTCATGGAGAAGATCGAGGAGACGTCGCCCGACGCCGTGGTCCTCGACATCAAGATGCCGCCGACCCACCGGGCCGAGGGAATCGAGGCCGCCCACCACATCCGCCAGAAGTACCCGACCATCGGCGTGGTGATCCTGTCGCAGTACGCCGATCCCGAGTATGCGCTGGAGCTGCTGCGGGACGGCTCGAACCAGCTGGCCTACCTGTTGAAGGAACGGCTCGGACGGCCGGCGCAGCTGGCCGAGGCCATCCGCGAGGTGGCCAATGGCGGGTCGATCCTCGACCCCAAGGTGGTCGACGCCCTCATGGAGGCCCAGCGCCGCCGCTCCCGGTCCCGGGTCCACGGGCTCACCGAGCGCGAGCACGAGGTGCTGACCCTCATGGCCAGCGGCCGTACCAACGCGGCCATCGCCAGCTCCCTCTACCTGTCCGAGCGGGCGGTCGAGAAGCACATCAACGCCATCTTCCGCAAGCTCGGCCTGTCGGAAGAGCTCGACATCAACCACCGCGTCGCCGCGGTGCTCTTCTTCCTGCAGCGCAACGTGGATTAGCCGGGCTGCGGACTAGCTCGGAGTGGCGATCTCCACCGGGGCGCGGTGGGGGAAGCTGGCCACCACGCGGGTGCCCTCGCCGGGCGTGGACGTGATCTCCAGCGTCCCGCCGAAGGACCGCACCCGGTCCTCCATGTGCAGGAGCCCGCCCCGACGGCGGCGGTCGTCGACCACGAAGCCCTGCCCGTCGTCGGCCACGCAGACCTGGAGCCAGCCGTCCCGCAGCGTCAGGGACAGGTCGATGGTGGAGGCGCCCGAGTGCTTGAGGGCGTTGGTGACCGCCTCGCCCAGGAGGAAGTACGTGGCGCTCTCCAGTTCCGGGGCCAGCCGGGGGAACGGCTCGGGGTCGCAGGTGAGGCGGGCGGAGACAGGGAGGCGGCCGATGTAGGTGTGGAGGGCGGGGATCAGCCCCCGGTCGACGAGGATGGACGGGTACAGGTTGTGGGTCACCTCGCGCAGCTGCTCGATGACCTGGTCGAGCTGCTGGCCGAGCCGCCCGAGCGCCTCCTCCCCCATGGCGGGCGCCCCGCCGTCCTCCAGCATGCCGACCTGCATGCGCAGGACCACGAGCTGCTGCTGCAGGCCGTCGTGCAGGTCCCGGGCCAGGCGGTGACGCTCGCCGTCCTGGGCGGCCACGATGCGCTGCGAGCTCTTCCGCAGCTCCTCGGCCTGCCGGGCGATGGTGTCGAGCCGGGCCTGGAGCTCCACCCGCATGTGCTCCAGGGAGCCGGCCAGCATGGCGATCTCGTCGCCCCCGCCCATGCGGAACGAGGCGTCGTCGTCGCCCCCGGCGACCTGTCCCGCGGTTCCCGCCAGGTCGACCAGGGGGCGGATGAGGGCCCGGAACAGCAGCCAGCCCAACCCGAGGGCGACCATGGCCGAGAGCAGCATCGCCACCAGGCGGGTCTGGGACAGCGACCGCTGCAGCGCCCCGGTGGGGTTGGTGAGGACCACACCGAGGGCGCCGCCGACCGGGTCGTCGGGCGAGCGGCTGACTGACGTGTAGGCCACCAGGCTGCGGGTGCCGCCCAGGTCGACCACCTTGGGCGACTGGGGCACCTCCCGGCTCGCCCGGTCCTGGGCCGGCGGCGATGCCGGTGGTTCAGGAAGGGTGGAGCCGGCCATCTGGCCCCCAGCCACGAGCACGATGTGGTCCAGGCTGCCGATCTGCTTGCGCAGCCGGTAGGCGAAGGGGTCGGAGAACTCGTAGCCGGCGATGAGGATCAGCCGGTCGGGCCCGGAGCCGAGGGCGACCGGGACCGCCTGCACGAACCGGCCGTCGGTGGTGCGCAGCAGGCGGCTGGCCGGCTCCAGCGACACCCGTTCGTCCGGTGCCGCGGATGGCGAGGCGAGGGTGGCGCCCACGCCCATCGGCGGCGACAGGTCCCCCCCGGTCGGGTCGAGGATGCGCAGGATGCCGAGCTCGAGGTTGCCCGAGGCCCGGCCCATCTCGGCGATGAGGTCCGGCCGGCGTCCGGGGTCGAGCAGGCCCCGGCTGGCCAGCGTCTCGGCCAGGTTGCGGACGTTGACGACCAGGGCCCGCTCCCGCTCGCTGTAGGCCTCCTGGAGCACGCTGACGTGGCTCTGGGCCGTGCGCCGGGCCTGGCGGTCGAGGGCTGAGCTGGTGAGCCGGTCGGCCACGAGGGCGGTGACCACGGTCGACGCGGCCAGGGCGACGACCAGGGCGCCCACCACCTTGATGAGGATGGACGAGCGGGGCCGCGGCAATCTGAGCCCTCCTGGTCCGGTCATGATCCCAGGGACTGGAGCGAGCGTCGTTGGGCCTGGTGGAGGGCGGTCTGGGCGTCGGCGCCGCCCAGCCTGAAGATGTTCTCCAGGGCGACGGTGAGGTGCTCCGACGGCTCGTCGAAGGCGCCCAGCTTCGGCGGGTGGGCCGTCTTGAGCTGCTCCAGGAACACCCGCAGGTCGGGGTCGGCGAAGAAGGGGTCGTCGAACACCCGTGGCCGCACCGGGAGGCGGCCCTCCTCCTTGGCCAACCGGAGGGCGTTGTCGTCGGAGGTCAGGTGGGTCATGAACTGGAACGCCAGCTCCCGCTGCTCGGCCTTCTGGGGCACCCACATGCTGCTCCCGCCCATGGCCGATCCTTGCGTGTCACCGGCAAAGCCCCGGGGCATGAGGGCCACGCGGAAGTTGGCCTGGGGCAGGCTCCGGCGCAGGGAGACCAGGTCCCAGGACCCGCTGGCGTGGATGGCCACCGCGCCGGAGGCGAACAGGGCGACGGCGTCGCCGGTGTGCGAGTCGGCGGCGCGGGGCGGATAGGCGTAGCCCTTCTGGATCAGCCCGGAGAGGAACGACACCGTCTGGACCACCTCGGGGGCGTCGAGGCTCAGCCGCACCTTGCCGTCGTCGGCGATGTCGACGGTCTCGCCACCGTTGGCCTTGATCCAGCCGTACGTCCACCACGAGCTGTTGGGGACGACGAACCCGCGCCGCTGGCCGTCGGGACTGGTCAGGGCCCGGGCCATGGCCTCGAACTCCCCGAACGTCATGGCCGCACTTGGTTCGGGGACGCCGGCCTGCTTCAGGAGGTCGGCGTTGTACATCAGGACCAGGGCGTTGGTGTCGAGCGGTACCCCGTAGCGCCGCCCGGCCCAGGTGACGTCCTCGATGGCGCCCGGGAAGAACTCGGAGGTGTCGAGGTGGGCCTCCCACAGGTCGTCGAGGGGCTGGGCCAGGCCCTGGCCGGCGGCCGAGAAGGCGTGGCCCTGGACCACGTCGGGCGGCGCCCCGCTGCCGATGCCGGCCCGGACCGCGTCGGTGAGGACCGAGATGGGGCCCTTCTCGATGACCACCCGGACGTTCGGGTGCTCCCGCTCGAAGCTGCGCACCGCGTCGACGAACGGCACGGTGACCCAGTCGTCGGTCATGAGCACCCGGAGCAGGGTGGTGGGCTGCTCGGGACCCCCGTCGCCACAGGCCACGGCGCTGGTGGCCAGGAACAGCAAGGCGGCGACGAGCCTCCGGCCAGCGCTCACGGGGGCAGGTAACCAGCCATCGTCGCCGGGCGCAAGGGTGGTAGCACCACTCTGGGCTTCTGGCGGCGGGCACCCGGGTCCTACGGACCACGCC
>JBOGIE010000238.1:0-4816 GCA_050742435.1 Acidimicrobiales bacterium
TGCGCAGGATGTCGACGACCTTCTCGGCGTCGTCGCGGACGTAGGTGACCCGGTACTTGCCGCCGTCGACCAGCTCGCCCTCGATGGCCGCGTCGCGGTCGGCGACGGTGGCCGTCTTGACCTGGCCCGACTCCACCCGCGACTCGAACTCGTCGAGGCGCAGCGTCTTGCGGTCGTCCCCGCCCCGGAACACCCCGCCGGCGATGAGGACGGCCACCAGGGCCACCGCCACCCAGAACGGCGCGCTTCGGAAAACCTTGGGCAACCTGGCCTTCACCTTGCCGCTTTTCCCGCTCAGAGGGCCGCCTCGGGCCCGTCGATGGCTTCGCTCACTGCCTTCAGGGTACCGACCCTGCCCAGGTACATACGAACGGCAGGTTGCGGTAGCGCTCGTCGACGTCGAGGCCGTAGCCGATCACGAACTGCGGGGGGATGGTGAAGCCCACGTACTTCAGGGTGGGCGAGCGCTTCTGGCGACCCTCCCGCACGAGGAGGGCGCACACCTCCAGCGAGGCCGGGTTGCGGGCCTTGAGGTTCTTGCGGACGTAGGACAGGGTCAGCCCGCTGTCCACGATGTCCTCGACCAGCAGGACGTGGCGGCCGGACAGGTCGATGTCGAGGTCCTTGACGATGCGGACCACCCCGCTGGTCTTGGTGGCGCTGCCGTAGGAGGAGACGGCCATGAAGTCGAACTCCACGGGCAGGTCGATGGCCCGGGCCAGGTCGCTCATGAAGACGAACGCCCCCTTGAGCACCCCGACCAGGAGGACGGTGCGGCCGGCGTAGTCGGCGGTGATCTGCTTGCCCAAGGCGGCGATCCGCTCCTGCAGCTGCTCCTCGCTGACCACGATCTCGCCCAGATTCGGGTCGTCCAGCGCGGCCACGTCCCGGACGTTACTGCTCCAGCCGGAGAACGTTCCTCGTGCGGACCACCCGCCGCCCCTGCCCCACGTCGGCCGCCTTGGCCTGGTTGCGGGCCACGGCCAGGACCCGTTCGACCGTGGCCGCGTCGGGCGGGTGCGCCTGGCCGTCGGTCAGCCACCGGCGGACGGCCCGCCGGGCCAGGGCGGGCGGGGCGGCGGCCAGGGTCGGTGCGTCGGTGGGGTCGAGGGCGGCGGCCAGTGCGTCGAGGGCGTCGGCCTCGTCCCGGAGGAGGGCGGCCTGCCGGGCCAGGATGGGCACGGGGTCGCGCCGGGCGATCTCGGCCAGCTGAGGCAGCAGCTCGTGGCGGACGCGGTTGCGCCGGTGGGCCGGGTCGGCGTTGGTGGGGTCGGCGACCGGGATCAGGCCCTCGGCTCGACACACGGCCTCGGTCTCGGCCCGGCGCAGGGCCAGGAGAGGGTGCCGGGGGCCGGGGCGCATGCCGGCCAGGCCGTCCAGGCCGGCGCCCCGCAGCAGGTTGAGGAGCACGGTCTCGGCCTGGTCGTCGGCGGTGTGGCCGGTGAGGACGTCGGGGGGCAGCACGGCGTAGCGGGCGGCCCGGGCCCGGGCCTCCAGGTTGGGGCCGGGGGCGACGTCGACCTTCTCGGCCCGGAAGCCGGCGCCCAGCTTCCGCGCCGCGTCCCGGACCACGTCCGCCTCGTCGGCCGAGCCGGGCCGCAGGCCGTGGTCGACGTGGACCGCGGTGACGTTGCCGCCGGCGGCCACGGCCAGCACGAGGAGGGCCAGGGAGTCGGCGCCGCCCGAGACCGCGCAGGTGACGTCGGTCCCGGGGGGTGGGAAGGTACAGCGGGCCAGCAGGCTGACCCAGGGGGTCACGCGGTGCTGGCTTTCGTTCACTGCGCCCGCCGGCCCTTAAGGGCCAGCCGGCAGGGGCCTCGCCTGCGCTCGGCGAGGCCGGCAGGCCCGGCCGGCGTGCTCGCTCACGCGGTCTGGGCCGGCGCCTCCGACACCCTCGCCAACCACCGCTCGGGGTCGCGGATCTCGGCCAGGTCGGGCAGGTACTCGGGACCTCGCCACAGCAGGTCGATGCCCGCGCCGCCCGCCTCCTCGAGGGTCTCGAGGAACTTCTCCCCCTCCTGGTACTGGCGGAGCTTGGCCTCCAGGCCGACCAGCTTCTGGATGACCCGGGCCGGGCCCTTGGCCTGGCGCCGGTCGTGGAGGACGGTGGCGAAGCGCTCGGCGCTGGGGACCCGGTTGGTGGCGGCCCGGTCCATGATGAGGTCGCCGTGGCCCTCCAGCACGCTCATGAGGCCACCGATGCGCTGGATCACGGCCTGCTGCTCGGGGGTGGCGAGCACGGTGACGATGCCGCCCTCGTCCAGGGGGTTGCGTCCGGCCCGGGCCTCGGCCACCGCCCGCTTGAGCGACTCGAGCATGCGCTTGGGGTCGGGGTCGAACGAGGACAGGCTGTCGTCGACCAGGGAGAGGAAGTACGGCCGCAGCCACGGCACACCGGTGAACTGCATGCGGTGGGTGACCTCGTGGAGGGCCAGCCACAGGCGGAACTCCCGGGGCGGGAAGCCGTAGCGCTTCTCCAGGGCCAGGACGTTGGGGCCCACGTAGTAGACGAGATCCTGGTCGTCGGGGTTCTCGTTCTCGATGACCAGCATGTCGTACTGGCCCAGGACCCGGGTCGACATCCAGCCCAGCAGGGCGCCCACCTCGGCGCCGGCGATCTGGCGGCCGACCGGGGCCACCTTGGTGTTGCCCATGCGGTCGGCCAGGCGGTCGGTCAGGGGACGCAGCAGGCGCTGGAAGGAGGCCAGGTTGGCCCGGATCCAGCCGGCCCGGTCGGTGACCCGCGCCCGGGCCGGCCCGGCCAGCGACTTCAGGCCGGTCTCGGCCTCCACGAGGGCCTCGGCCTCGGCCGTGAACTCGCGGAAGTCCGGCTCCAGCGACGCGTAGTGGTACGACTCGGCCAGCGGCTCCCGCCCGGCGACCCGGATGGCCACCTTCTCGGCCGTGTCCCAGGCGATGGCGTCCATCAGGTCTTGGGGTACTTGGCCGCCACGACCTTGAACACGTATCCGAGGATCACCCCGAGGATGGCCAGGACCGACCCCACCAGCAGCATGGGGGCGATCCAGTAGGCCCACGGCTTCGCAGCCAGAATCAATACGTCCATGTCCGGCGACTGTACCGGGCCGGCTGTGGTCGCCCGCCTCAGCCGGCCGGGGCGAACGACTCGGCCATGCGCCGCAGCTCCTCGGCGTTGGCGTCGCCGGCCACGGTGACGACCAGCTCGTCGTCGACCGTCCACACGTGGGGGATGCCCCGGGGCGACACCACCAGCTCGGCCCGGGCCCCGGCCAGCGCCCCGCCGCCCACCGTGAACCGCTGGGGCTGGTCGACGAACCCCTCCCCCGAGGCCAGGGGGTCGGCCCAGCAGGCGGTGCGGCCGGACCCGGGCGGGCCGGTCCGCTCGGCGCACGGCTCGGCGGTGCCGGTCAGGCGGGTGGTGACGACGATGCGGTCGAACCCCCGCCGGTAGGCGACCGAGACCACCCCTCGGGACGGCGGGTTGCCCCCCTCGGTCCCGGTCGCCTGGGCCTCGGCCGCCACCGTCACCTCGGCCACGCGGTAGCCGGGCGGGAGGCCGGCCTCGGTGGGCAGGACCAGTTGGTAGCCGGCGGCGGCGGCCAGCTGGCCGAGGGGGACGCTGCGGAACCCTGCGTCCTGGCGGAAGGGCTCCACGCCGGCCGGGAGCTCCAGCAGGAAGGCGTCGGGGTCGACCGGGCCGTCCACCACCAGGTTGGACAGCCGCACCTCGTTGAGGAAGGCCCCGGCCAGGGTCTCGGTGATGCGCAGGGGGAAGCCGCTCTCCCGGTCGACCACGACCTCCAGCTGGTCGCCGCTCGCGCCGAGGCCGGCCAGCTTGTTCGGCTCCACCGGCGTGACCAGCCGCCACGCCGGCCGGCCCTGTTCGGTGAGCTCGGTCACGGGGACGTCCGACGTGGTGGCCAGGAAGGCCCGCACCACCGAAGCGACGTCCCGCCGCAGGACCGACGCCCGGGCGGCCACGTCGGGCGGGCCGGCGGGGAGGCCGGTGACGATCCGGGCCTCGACCCCGGAACCGAACGCCTCGGACACCACCCGCTGCTCGCGCCGGGCCGCGCTGTAGGAGACGTCGTCACGGCGGCCGATGCCGGTGACGCGCTCGTCGCCCGCCGCGGTGGTGGTGAACGACCACCGCAGGGTGGTGCGGCCCCCGGTGTCGGGCGGGAAGCAGAACCCGAAGCTGACCGCGCACTCGACCGTGACCTCCCCGCTGAGCGAGCGCAGCGAGGACAGGGCGGTCGACACCCGGGTCCGGACCTCGCTGGCGCTGATCAGGCGGGTGATCGGGGGTTGGGGCTCGGGCCGGAGAGGCGACCGGTCGCCATCCGGGAGCAGGGCGGTGACGGCCAGCACCACCACGAGGACCGCGGCCGCGGCGGCGCCGAGGACCATGGGGGGGCGCAGCCAGTCGAAACGGGGCCGGCGGGGGCGGGGCGCAGGCGCAGGCGCCGCCGGTGCGGTGCGGACGGCGTCCTCCTGCTCCAGGCGCTGGGCCAGGAGGGCGAAGAAGTCGGGGCGGTGGTCGGGGACGTCGAGGCCCCGCAGCTCCCGTCCCAGTCGCTCGTCGCGGCGCTCACGAGGGCTCACCGCCCACCTCCTCCCGAGTCGAGGACGTCCCGCAGCGCGGCCCGGGCCCGGCTGAGTCGCGAGCCGATGGTGCCGGCCCGCACACCCAGCACGGAGGCGGCGTCGGCGTAGTCGAGCCCGTAGGCGTCGACCAGGAGGACGGCCGCCCGCTGGTCGGCGGGCAGGCGGTCGAGGGCGGCGGCCAGGTCGCGGCGGCCCACGGCGACGTCGTCGGGGCCCGGCCTCGGGT
>JBOGIE010000239.1:0-4784 GCA_050742435.1 Acidimicrobiales bacterium
GGCCAGGTCCGGCCCGTACCGCGAGCTCACCGCACGGGCCAGGCGTCCGTGCGGGTGCATTGCCCGTCGTGATTCGGGCCGAAAACGCCCTGGATCACGACGCGAAATGCACCGAGCCGCCGGACCATCTCATAACCAGCCGATGCGGGCGCTGACCAGCTCGCGGTCGCCGTCGGGCCGGCCCAGCTCACCGGCCGCCACCCGGGCCAGCAGGCGGCGCACGGCGTCGACGATCTCGGGGACGGCGGCCCGCAGGGCGGCGGCGTCGCCCGGCGCGGCGACGTCGGCCGGCACGCGGGCCTGCACGAGCAGGGCGTCGAGGTCGACCAGCCGCTCCGCCATCCACTCCAGCGGGGCCGCGCTCAGCTCGGGCACGAAGTGGCGTTCGCCCGGCTCCCATCCGTCGAAGGCGGGATGGTGGTGGGCCCGGTCGAGGCTGCCGGGCTCGCTGTCGACCGACTCGAGCAGATCGACCCGCCAGATGGGCCGGTCGACGACGATGGGCTGGGCCGAGTAGATCGACCCCTTCAGCGGCTGGCGCTCGAGCACCCGCACCTCGAGGCGGACGCCGCGCTCGGCGCCCTCCTGTCCGGGCAGGGGACGCGGGTTGACGAAATAGAGGTCGCCGACCAGGACGCCGACCCGCTCGAAGCCGAAGGCGTACAGCATGGGCCCAACGGTACGCTCCGAACGATGCCCCGCCGAGCGGTCCTCGTCGCCCTGGTCCTGGCCCTCGTGCTGGCCGGCTGCGGCGGCGGATCCGACGGCGGCGGCGACGCCCGGCCCCCGGCGACGACTGCGCCCGCGGTCGACACGCCGACCTCGGCCGCACCGGACGAGCCTCGGGCCGCGGCCCGGTGGGAGACCGTAACCACGTTCAACGGGAGCGGCCCCTTCCAGAGCCCGGAGTTCAGCATCCTGCCCAACGCCATCCAGTGGCGGGTGCGCTACACCTGCTCCACCGGCACCATGCGGATCACCTCGATCCCGCCGCCCCGGCGTCCCGCCCCCGTGGTCGACGCCGCCTGCCCCAAGGAGGACGCCGGCTACTCGATCGTCACCGGCCAGGTACGCATCTCGGTCGAGGCCGACGGGGAGTGGAAGGCGGTCGTCGACCAGCAGGTCGACACCCCGCTCGACGAGCCCCTCCTCCCCGGGATGACCCCGGACCGGGTGGTGGCCGAGGGCTCCTTCTACAAGGTCGACGTGCGGGGCGAGGGGACGGCGAAGCTGTACCGGCTCCCCGATGGGCGGCGCATCCTGCGCTTCGAGAACTTCGTGACCGCCGAGAACACCGACCTCTTCGTGTGGCTGTCTGAGGCGCGCCGGCCGGCGACCAGCAAGGAAGCGACGGACACGCCCTACGTCGAGCTGGCCAACCTGAAGTCGACCATCGGCACCCAGAACTACGAGATACCGGCGTCGATCCCCACCGAGAAGATCCGCTCGATCGTGATCTGGTGCGCGCCGGTGGCCATCGCCTACGCCGCCGCCGGTCTGGGCAGATAGTTACGCGCCGCCTACGCCGCGCTTACGCGTCCCGGGCGACACTCGGGCGTTCGGTGACAGGGGGGTAAAAGGGTGAAAAGGGTGGGAAGCGGGCAACGACCGCGCCGGCAGCGGGTGGCCGCGGCCGGACTGGCCTGCTTGGCCATGGCGTCGGTCATGGTGGCCTGCGGGGACGACGGCGGCAGCCCCATGGACGCGGTCGTACGGGCCGAGCCCACGGCCGGCACGTGGAAGACGTGGGTCCTGTCCTCGGGCAGCGAGATCCAGGTGCCGGCGCCGCCGCCCGAGGACTCGGACCAGGCCAAGGCCGACCTCGACGCGGTGAAGGAGGCCGCCGACCGGCGGACCGCCGGCACCCAGGCCGTCGTCGACAGGTGGAGCGGCCCGCTGCCCACCAAGCCGTGGACCGAAGTCATGTTCCGGGCCATCGAGAAGTCGTCCAAGAACCCGCCGCTCTCGTCGCGCAACGGCGCCCTGATCCACGTGGCCATGTACGACGCCGTTCTCGCCAGCTACCACTGGAAGTACCAGTACAACGTCGAGGCGCCCGAGGGTGTGGACACCCTGGTCCCGGCCTCGCCCGACCCGTCCTACCCGTCCGAGCACGCGGCGATCGCCGGCGCCGCGGCCAGGGTGATCGCCCACCTCTACCCGGGCGAGGCGGCGCTGCGGCTCGAGGAGATGGCCGAGGAGGCCGCCCAGTCCCGTGTCGATGCGGGCACCAACACGCCGAGTGACGTCGAGGCCGGGCTGGCGCTGGGTCGGGCGGTCGCCGACAAGGTGATCGCCTACGCCCAGACCGATGGCGCCGGTACGCCGTGGAACGGCAGGCGTCCCGCCGGCGTCGGCAGCGGCCCGCGCTTCTGGGAGCCGCCGCCGGGCACCAACGCGCAGCCCACCGATCCCGAGGCCGCCAAGTGGAAGGCGTGGGTCCTGGCGTCGAACAACCAGTTCCGCCCGCCGCCCCCGCCGGCCTACAACAGCGCCCCGTTCCGGGCCTCGGCCCAGAAGCTGCTCGACATCAAGAGGAACCTCACCGAGGAGCAGAAGCGGATCGCCAAGTTCTGGGAGGGCGCCCAGGGGTCGGTCCAGCCGGCCGGGATCGCGCTCGGCGTGGCCATGGGCGACGTCGAGAAGGCGGCCGCCGAGGGCGACGTCGCCAGCCGCTGGACCATCCCCCGGTCGGCTCGCGCCATGGCCCTGCTGAACGTCACCATGGCCGACGGGGGCATCGCCGTGTGGGACGCCAAGTACACCTACTGGTACCCCCGGCCGGTGAACGGCATCCGCGACTCGGGCATCGACCGCACGTGGGAGCCGTTCGTCCCCACGCCGTTCTTCCCCGCCTACCCGTCGGGCAGCGCCGGGTACGCGGGCGGCGTCGAGGCGGTCATGAACTACCTCTTCCCGCACAACGCCGCCGAGCACAATCGCCGGGCCGAGGAGCAGGCCCTGTCCCGCCAGTACGCCGGCATCCACTGGGACTTCGACGCCGTCAGCATCGACGGCGGCCGCCAGATCTCCCAGCTCGTCATCGACAAGGTAGAGAACGACTCGGTGGGCGGCGGCAGGACCTGAGACGACTTCGCCGCCCGGGGGAAACTGCCCGGGCCCGAAGCTCAGACGACTTCGCCGCCCGGGGGAAACTGCCCGGGCGGCGCTACGATGAGTGTTCCCACCGGGTCTGAGGGAGAGGAAATGCCTCGGTTCGGCAAAGACAAGGACTCATCGAGAAAAGAGGAGCTCGACCGCCAGGCGGCGGAGGAGGTCGAACGTCTCACCCGTCGCGGCGGCATGGGTGGCATGGGTGGCATGCCCGGGATGGGCGGGATGCCGGGCATGGGCGCGGCCCCCAAGGGTCCCCCGACACCGCTCGAGATGATGGCCGAGGAGGTGCGCGAGACACCCCGGCCCAGCCAGCGCCGCGCCGCGCCCCGGCGGGCCGCGGCCCAGCCGCAGCAGGCCTTCACCCCCCTTCCGTCCGGCTCGGTGGGCTCCAGCTTCGGGCCTGGCGGCCTGAACCCCGGGCCTCGCATGGGCGGTGCCGCGCCGCCGCCGCCCGCCTTCGGGGGCGGCGCCTACGACGACGACTTCGGCGGCCCGGTCACGGGGCCGCCGGCTTTCAACGCCGAGCCCGACGAGGACGAGGAGATGACCATCACCGAGATGGCCCTCATGGACCGGGCGGCCCGCACCGGCCACAGTCCCGAGGACCTCGTGATGCGGTACGACGCCTCCTCCGCCGAGGACATGCGCGACGCGGCCATGCGCCAGTTCTACGAGCGCCAGCAGTCCAGGGCGCCGGGCGGGGGCACGAGCAACCCGTTCGCCCCGGCCGGTATGCGCGGTCGCGGCGGGGGCGGCGCCGGCCCGGCCCGCCGCACCGACGACCCCAGGGCGGTCGGTGGTGCGCTGGCCCAGCGCCTGGCCAACAAGCGGCGGCGAGAGGAGGAGGAAGCTCGCCGGGCCCAGCCCGCGGCCGAGCCGGCGCCGGCCAAAGCCGCGGCCAAGGCACCGGCCAAGGAGACGGCCAGGAAGACGGCCGCCACCGCACCGACCGCCCCCCGGGAGGTTCGGGAGGACGAGGGCGCCCTGGCTCGGGTGCTGGCCCGCCGCCGCCAGGCCCTCCTGGCCGACCCGCCGCCGGACGAGCCGGGCGAGCCGGAGGAGCCGGTCGAGGCCGCCAGCGGGCCCGGACCCCGCCACGCCCGGGCCCGCCAGGAGAGCTCGCCGGGCCTGCGGGCCGTACCGACACCGCCCGACACCGACGAGGAGGAGGAACCCGCACCGGCACCGGCGAAGAAGGCCCGAGCGGCCAAGAAGCCGGCCGGCGCGGCCAAGAAGACGGTGACCGGGAAGGCGGCGGCCGCGGCCGCGGAGGCACCGGCGAAAAAGGCGGCCACGAGCAAGGCGGCCACGAGCAAGGCGGCCACGAGCAAGGCGGCCACGAGGAGGGCGTCCACGACCAAGGCGCCCACCAGCAAGGCGGGGGCGAAGAAGGCGCCGGCCAAGGCGACCAAGGCACCGGCCACCAAGGCGGCGCCGGCCAAAGAGGCCCCGGCCAAGACCACCCGGGCCAAGAAGGGCGGGGCCACTCTCGCCGAGGCCCCCTCGGCCAAGGCCCCCGCGGCCCGGAAGACCGGGAAGGCCAAGACCGTGTTCTGCATCGAGTGCGGCGAGAAGAACCCGGCCATCGCCAAGTTCTGCTTCAACTGCGGCACCCGCCTGGCCGCTCCGGAGAACTAGCCGGCGGTCAGCCTCGGGTCGCGCCGGCC
>JBOGIE010000240.1:0-4773 GCA_050742435.1 Acidimicrobiales bacterium
AGCCAGCCGCCCACCGCGCTGATGAGGATCAGCAGGCCGATGGTGTTCAGGGCCCCGATGGACTGGCCCACCTGGATGATGACGAACAACTCGGCCAGCGGAACGAGTAAGAAGAGAAGGACGAGTGCGCCGACCATGGCTTCCATGGTACCGCCGGGTACTCTCGTTTGATCCCGATGTTCGACGGTCACAGCTGGTTCCAGCCATCCGGTCGCACGCCGACCCTCGAGGACCTCGACCACCGGCCGTTCCTCCGCCGGCACTTCTGGCCTCCCAGCGCATTCGGCATCATCGTCATCTCCGTGCTGGTATCGATGGTGGTCGGCTTCACCGGCGCCCTGATCTACACGTCGTCGGACAACGCCCAGATCGCCGCCGTCGACCCGGCCGACCAGTCGAGGGTGGCCCCCACCATCCCGGCCTCGGCTGAGCCGCCGACGCCGTCCACCATCCCGCCGCCCCAGGTCCTCACCCCCGAGGGCATCGCCGACAAGGCCGGGCCCTCGGTGTGGTCGGTGAGCAGCCTGGACGACGCCGGGCGGCCGGTGGAGGGCTCGGGCTTCATCGCCGGCTCGTTCGGCGGCCAGACCTACCTGCTGACCTCGCTGTCGATCGTGCGGGCCGCCACCCGCATCCCGGGGCCCGAGATCGTGGTCCGCAACGGCCGGACCGAGGTCACCGCCAGCCTGTGGACCTGGCAGGAGGACCGCGACCTGGCCCTGCTGGTCACCAACCGCACCGCGCCCTCGCTTTCCTGGGGCGACGAGGAGCCCGGGATGAAGCCGGGTGACAAGGTCTACGTGGTGAGCGGTGCGGGCGGCGGAGCGGTGGCCGGGGTCATCTCCGGCGCGTCCCCCACCGGCATCCAGCACAACGTGTTCGTCGACGAGCGTCGCCAGGGCGCGCCGCTGCTGAACGACAAGGGCCAGGTGCTCGGCATGGTGTCGCTGGCCCTCAGCCCGGCCGCGGGGGACACGTTCACCGCCGTCCCGATCGCCGCGGCGTGCGAACGGGTGCTCACCTGCGGCGGGGGCAACGCCGCGGTGCCGTCGACCACCGTCGCCCCGACCGGCAGCAACACCACCACGACCACCCGTACGTCGCCGGCTCGCTGAGCTCTAGGGGAAGGTTGCGCTGGTGGTGGTGGTCAGCCGGGGGACGGTCGTCGAGCGGGGCACGGTCGTCGTGGTGAGGAACGGGAGGAGGGGTGGGACCGTTGTCGGCGTGGGCCGCAGCGAGGTGGTGGGCGGGGGCGGGATGAGCGTGACGGGCGGGTCGACGTAGATGGGCGTGACCTCCTGGGGCCGGAGGTCCTCGGGCGCCCGGCGGGGACCGGCACCGATGTCGCCGGCCAGGGCCGCGGGCTTGGCGAAGTCGGCGGCCGGGGCGTCCTTGAGCGCCTGGCCCATGTAGTCCTTCCAGGTCGACGCCGGGATGGTGCCGCCGTACACCGTGCTGACGCCCTTGATGTTCCTGAGCGACTTGGTGTTGCTGTCGCTGTACCCCATCCAGATGGCCGTGGACAGGGCCGGGGTGAATCCCACGAACCAGGCGTCGGCGTTGTTCTCGGTGCTGCCCGTCTTGCCGGCGGTCCCGTCGGGACGGCCGATGTCGGCCCCCCGGCCGGTGCCGCTGTTGATGACTCCCTTGAGGGCGTCGGTCACGTTGTCGGCGACGGCCTCGGCCAGCACCCGCTTGCCCGGCCGCTTCGTGTTGTCCTCCAGGACGTTCCCGTTCGCGTCGGTGACCTTGACGATCGGCGTGGCCGAGTACTGCATGCCCCGCGCCGCGAAGACGCTGTAGGCGGCGGCCATGTCGAGGGGCGACGTCTCGGCCGCGCCCAGCGTCAGGCTGGGGCCGTAGGGCTCGCCGCTGGGCTGGTTGCCCTCGGCGTCGACCATGGTGAGGCCCAGGCGGTTGGCCATCTCCGCCGTCTCCGTCACCCCGACGTCCAGGACGAGCTGGGCATAGACGGTGTTGACCGAGAAGGCGGTGGCCTGCTTGAGGGAGATCGACCCGTACGAACCGCTCTCCACGTTGCCGACGGTGCACCCCGTGCCCCGGCAGTTCGGGTACGTGTACTGGCCGGGGCCCGAGTAGATCCGCCCCGGGCCGATCCCGTCCTCGTAGGCCTTGGCCAGGGTGAGGGGCTTGAAGGCCGAGCCCGGCTGGCGGCCGGTGCCCCCACCGGACAGGCACACCGGCCCGTCGTAGGGCGCCTCGTAGCCCTCGGGGCAGTTTCCGAGGGCCAGGTTCACCTGCGACTTGGAGAAGTCCCTCCCGCCGACCAGGGCCTTGACGAAGCCGGTGCCGGGCTCGACGGTGGCCAGCGCCATCTCCAGCGGCGGCGACGTCCCGGACAGCGCCTTCTTCACCGACTCCTCGGCCAGCGTCTGCAGCTTGGGGTCGAGGGCGGTCTCCACCTTGAGCCCGCCCCGGTAGACGATGTCGTCGCCGTACTTGGCCGACAGGTACCGGCGCACGTAGTCGACGTAGTAGGGCTGGCTGGCCGACTGCAGCTCGAGGGGGTGCACGATGGTGGCCGGGCCCTCGGGCGTCGGCTTGTCGGAGGTGGGGAAGAACAGCTTCTCCGCCACGGCCTGGGTGTGCAGCACCGGGCTGATGCGGTTCTGCTGGAGCATCTGGTCGAGCACGAAGACCCGGTTCAGCTCGGCCTGGACCGGGTTGGTGCGGGGCTCGAAGTCGGAGGGGGCGGAGATGAGGCCGGCGAGCATGGCCGACTCCGACGCGTTGAGCTCGTTGACCGGCTTCTTGAAGTACGACTCGGCCGCCGCCCCGATCCCGTACGCCCCCCCGCCAAGGTAGATGGTGGACAGGTAGCGGTAGAGGATCTCGTCCTTCGTCTCCTTGCGGTCGAGCTGGCTGGCCAGCACCGCCTCACGGATCTTGCGGGCCAGGGTGCGCTCGCCCGACGTGTAGACGTTCTTCACGTACTGCTGGGTGATGGTGGACCCGCCCTGCACCACCGCCCGGCCCCGGATGTCGGCCCACAGGGCCCGCAGGGCGCCGAACGGGTCGATCCCGCCGTGGGAGTAGAAGCGCTTATCCTCGACGGCCACCACGGCCTGCTTGAGCACCTCGGGAATGTCGCCGGCCTTGACCGGGATGCTGGTGTCGAACTTGCGCAGGAGGCCGATCTCGTTGCCGGCCACGTCGTAGATGCGGGTGATGCGCGACTCGATCCCGGGCGCGGGTGCCGGGAGGGGAGGGGCGGGCAGCGGCAGGTACACCATCGATGCCAGGGCCACGCCGGCGGTCACCAGGGGGATGAGAATGGCGACGACCAGGAAGGTTGCGATGGCCTTCCCCACCCGGATCGGGTCGAGGTTCCAGTCCACGGGCGCCAAGCTTCGCACGGTCCCGGCTCACAGGTCCGGTCGCGGCCCTATCGTCTGAGGTGATGGCCCCGCCCCGCCCGCCTTCGGTCGACGTCCTGGCCCGTGAGCTGGCCGACGTCGGGCTGCCCCACCCGCTGCTGGTCGACGCGGCCCGGGCGGCCATCGCCGCCGGTGACCCGTCATCGGCCCGGCGTCGGGCCGAGGAGGTGGCCGCCGCCTTGCTGCGGCCGGTGATCAACGCCACCGGGGTGATCCTGCACACCAACCTGGGCCGGGCGCCGCTGCCGGTCCTGCCGGCGTCGGGTGGCGCCCGCCGGTACTCGAACCTGGAGTACGAGCTGAGCAGCGGGCGGCGGGCCTCCCGCAGCGACCACGCCGCCCGGCTCCTGGCCCGGGCGGTCGACGCCGAGGCCGCCCTGGTGGTCAACAACGGGGCCTCGGCCCTGTTGCTGGTACTGGCCGCCCTGGCCCGCGACCGGTCGGTGGTCGTCTCCCGGGGCGAGCTGGTCGAGATCGGGGGCGGGTTCCGGGTCCCCGAAGTCATGGTCCAGTCGGGGGCCCGGCTGGTCGAGGTCGGCACCACCAACCGCACCCGCCTGGCCGACTACGCCGGCGCCGTCGGGGACGACACCGCCCTGCTCCTCAAGGTCCACCAGTCCAACTACCGCATGGTCGGCTTCACCGAGGACGTGGACGTCGCCGCCCTGGCCAAGCTCGGCCCGCCGCTCGTGGCCGACATCGGCTCCGGATTGCTGGACGCGGCCACGCCCTGGCTGGCCGGCGGGCCTCCGGCCTGGCTGGCTGGCGAGCCCGCGGCCCGCCAGACCCTGGCCGCGGGCGCCGGCCTGGTCACCTTCTCCGGCGACAAGCTCATGGGCGGCCCCCAGGCCGGGATCATCGCCGGCCGGCGCGACCTGGTCGCCGCCTGTGCCAAGCACCCGCTGAACCGGGCCCTGCGCCCGGGCGGGCTGGTCCTGGCCGCCCTCCAGGAGACGGCCCTGGCCTACCTGCGGCGGGACGGCGACGCCATCCCGTTCTGGCGGATGGCGGCGGTCTCGGTCGACGCCTTGCGGGCGCGGGCCGAGGCGCTGGGCGTGGGCAAGGTGGTCGACACGGTGGCCGTCGCCGGCGGTGGGTCGGTGCCCGGCCAAGACGTCCCGTCCGCGGGCGTGGCGGTCGACGGTGACCACGCCGCCGCCCTGCGCGCCGCCGACCCGCCGGTCGTCGCCCGGGTCCACGAGGGGATGACGATCTGCGACCTGCGCACCGTGGACCCGGCCGACGACCAGACCGTGGCGAGCGCGCTCAAGAGCCTCTGATGCACGTCGTCGCCACCGCCGGCCACGTCGACCACGGCAAGTCCACGCTCGTGCTGGCCCTCACCGGCATGGACCCCGACCGCTTCGCCGAGGAG
>JBOGIE010000241.1:0-4723 GCA_050742435.1 Acidimicrobiales bacterium
CGGCGCCGCCTACCCCGGCGGGGCGATGGTCTGGTCGTCCTCGTCCTCGGTCGCCCCGCTCTCGGCGAACTCGCGCTCGCCGTGGTCGTCGGTCTCCGGCTCCTCCCCGTCCTTGTCCTCGTCGTCGCCCTGGTCGTCGCCCTCGTCCTCGGCCGATTCCTCGTCCTCGGCCTGGTCCTCCTTTTTCTCCTCCTCGAGGACGCCCGCCTCCTCGGCCTGGGATCGGGCCTTGTCGATCCGCTCGTCGAGCTGCTCGAGGCGCTCCTCGTCGGTCGGCGGCTTGTCCTCCTCCTCGTCGGACGACGTGTCGTCGTCCTGGTCGGTGTCCGTCTCGCCGCCCTCGGGCTCGTCGTCGTCGGTCTCGCCGCCCTCCGGCTTGTCGTCGTCGGTCTCGCCGCCCTCGGGCTCGTCGTCCGTGGCGTCCTCGCCGGGCTGGTTGTCCTCGGGCTCTTCCTGGCTGCTCATCGCTGCATTCTGCACCGAATCTCCACGACCCCCGCGGGACTCCTGCACATCCGGTTCTTATCCTGAGACCCGTGCCCCAACGGACTGTGGTCGTCATCGAGGACGAGGCGTCGATTGCGTCGGCCGTGGCCGCCCGCCTGCGCAGCGAGGGCTTCACGGTCGAGGTGGCCGTCGACGGCCCGGCCGGCGTGGCCCTGTGCCACGACCTCCGCCCCGACCTGGTCATCCTCGATCTCATGCTGCCCGGCCTGGACGGCCTGGAGGTGTGCCGGCAGGTGCAGAAGGACCGCCCCGTCCCGGTGCTCATGCTGACCGCCCGCGACTCCGAGACCGACATGCTCGTCGGACTGGCCGTGGGCGCCGACGACTACATGACCAAGCCGTTCAGCCCACGGGAGCTGGTCGCCCGCGTCCACGCCATCCTCCGGCGCATGGAGCGGACGCTGGTCTTCCCCGGCACGGGCGTGTCCGGAGCGACGGTGGTCAAGGTGGGCGACGTCGAGCTCGACGCTGCCAGCCGGAGGGTGCGCCGCGCCGGCGAGGACGTCCACCTCACGCCGACCGAGTTCGACCTGCTGTCCTGGCTGGCCACCCACCCCGGCGCGGTGGCGTCCCGTGAGCAGCTCCTGCACCAGGTGTGGGGCTACCGGGACGGTTCGGGGGCCCGGACCGTGGACTCGCACATCCGGTCCCTCCGCCGGAAGCTCGGGGCCGGGATCGTCCGGACCGTGCACGGCGTGGGCTACGCCCTCGAGGAGCCGTGAGACCCCTCGACGGCGTGTCGTCGATCAAGGTCAAGCTCGGCGCGGTCATCGTCGCCGCCGTGGGCATGACCGTGCTGGTGGTCTCCGTCGGCACCAGCGTGGGGCTCTCCCCGGTGGTGAGCGCGCTGGCCGCGGGCGCCCTGTCGCTCGCCGTCGTCCAGGTGCTGGCCCACGGGATGACCTCTCCTTTGCGGGACATGGTGGCGGCGGCGGCCGCCATGGCCCGGGGCGACTACGGCCGCCGGGTCACGGCCAGCTCCCGCGACGAGGTGGGCGAGCTGGCCCGTGCCTTCAACGCAATGGCGGCCCAGCTCGGTGAGGTCGACCGCGTGCGCCGGGAGCTGGTCGCCAACGTCTCCCACGAGCTGCGTACGCCGATCAGCGCCCTCCAGGCCGTGCTCGAGAACCTGGTCGACGGGGTCGAGCCGGCAGATCCCGAGACGCTGCGGACCATGCTCCGCCAGGCCGAGCGGCTGGGCACGCTGGTGACCCAGCTGCTCGACCTGTCCCGGCTGGAGTCCGGCGCCGTACCCCTCCAGCGCCAGTCGTTCGAGCTGCGCCCCCTCCTCGAAGGGGCCGCCGACGAGACCCGGCTGCACACCACCGACGTCGCCGTCGCCGTCAGCGTGGAGCCGCCCGGGGCGACGGCCGACGGCGACCCGGAGCGGGTCCACCAGGTCGTCGCCAACCTGCTCGACAACGCCGTACGCCACTCGCCCCCCGGCGGGACCGTGGCCGTGCGGGCGACCCGTGACCGGGGCGGGGTCACCATCGAGGTCTCCGACGAGGGGCCCGGCATCAGCGAGGAGGAGAGGAGCAAGGTGTTCGAGCGCTTCTACCGGGCCGACTCGGCGCGTTCGTCCAAGGACGGAGGCGCGGGCCTCGGCCTGGCCATCGCCCGGTGGATCGTCGACCTCCACGGAGGAGAGATCCGGGTCGAAGCCGGCCAGCCCCACGGCTGCCGCATGGTCGTCGAGCTGCCGTTGGCCCGGGCATGACTCCCGTGGAGACCACGACCCGCCCTCTCGGCCTGGGGGTGACCCGACCGGCCGACGTGCGGGTGCTCGTGGCCGTCGGCGTCGCCGCGGTGCTGACGGATCTGGCCGTGCGCTCCGGCGTGGCCGGGCTGGCGGGGTCGTTGCTCGTCGTCGCCGTCGTCGCCGGTGTCCTGGCCAGCGGCCGGGTCGCCAGCGTCGAGGCCGCATGCGTGGTGGGCGCGGCCGTACCGTTCGGCCTCTGCCTCTCGCTCCGGACCAGCCCGTGGCTGTTGCCCCTCGACGTCCTGGCCATCGCCGGCCTGCTGCTACTGGGCACGTCGCTGGCCGGCGCCGGCCGGCTGTTCGACCTGCCGATCCCCGGACTGGCCGTCCGTGCCCTCCATGCGTCCGTCCACGGGCTGGCCGCGCCGGCGTTCGTCGCCGCGCCGCTCGCCCGGCGCCGACCGGCAGCGCTCCTGTTCGGCACCGCGCTGGCCCTGCCCCTGGTGGTCGTGCTGGGTCTGCTGCTGGCGTCGGCGGATGCCGTGTTCGCCGGGTTCTTCCGGTGGTGGGGGTCCCCGGTCACCGTCATCGTGCACGCCGTCCTGCTGGGCGTGGGGGCATGGGGCATGGCGGGCCTGCTCCGCCTGAGCTCCTCCCAGCCGCCGCCGGCGGCGCCCGATCTCCCGTACCGCCTGGGACCCGTGGAGGCCACCGTGGTCGTAGGCTCGCTCGCCGCCCTCTTCACGGCCTTCGCCGTGGCCCAGGTGGTGGCCGTGGCCGGCGGCGCCCGCCACGTGCTGGAGACGGCCGGGTTGACCTACGCCGAGTACGCCCGCCAGGGGTTCTTCCAACTGCTGGCCGTGGCCGCCATCACGCTCGTGGCGCTCGTCGGGCTACGGGCGGTCACCGACCTGTCCGACCCCGCCCACCGCCTGGTGTTCACGGTCCTGGGTGAGGTCGTCATCGGACTGACCCTGGTCATCCTCGTCGTCGCCATGCGCCGCCTCGGTCTCTACGAGCAGGCCTACGGGCTGACGATGCTCCGGCTGTTCAGCTTCGCGTTCGCGGTATGGATCGGCGTGGTGCTGCTGCTCGCCGGGCTGGCCCTGGGCGGTGTCGGCGCCGACCGGGCGTGGTTCCTGGGCGCCGCGCTGGTGGCGGGCCAGGCCCTGCTCCTGGGCCTCAACGTCGTGAACCCCGAGGCGGTTGTCGTCCGTCACAAC
Source organism: Acidimicrobiales bacterium (assembly GCA_050742435.1). GTDB lineage: Bacteria > Actinomycetota > Acidimicrobiia > Acidimicrobiales > AC-14 > CADCTB01. The sequence continues at coordinate 3,433 of JBOGIE010000241.1, forward strand.
GTCTACCGGGCCACCTCCGAGCAACCCGTCGACCCGGCGTACCTGGCCGAGCTCTCCGACGACGCCGTTCCGGCCCTGGTCACGGCCCTCCCACTGCTCCAGGAGCCGGAGCGCGCCACCGTGCTCGCCGCCGCCTGCCGAGCATCGGGCTCGCCGTTCGACGGCTGGGCGGCAGCCAACACATCCCGCCGGCGGGCGATGGACGCCCGCCGGCAGGTGTGCCGGCCCGAGGTGGTCAGGCGATGAGGGTCTCGGGCCCGTCGCCGATGACGACCTCCGGCCGCGGGTTCTTGGGGGGGCGACCCCGAGGCCGCTTGACCGCCAGCACCTTGCCCTTGAAGAACAGGCGCCCACCCCAGACCCCGTAGGGCTCGCGCCGGGTAAGGGCGGCCTCGAAGCAGGCCTCCTTCACCGGGCACGCGCCGCAGAAGGCCTTGGCCCGGGCGATGTCGTCGAGCTGCTCGGAGAAGAACAGCGCCACCAGGTTCCCCGTCCCGTCGTTGCAGCGCGCGTTGGCCCATAGCCACTCGAGTTCTGGACCCTGGTCGAACTCCTCGTTTTCCCGCCGCTCGGCCAGCATCTTGCGTGCTCCTCTCTTCCCTGCTCGCTGTTCGTGTGGTGTCTGTCTCGTGTGGTCCGGATCTCGGCGACGAAAAAGGCCGCCGGCTGATCCCGGCGGCCTTGGGGCCTTGCTACAGAGGTGGGGTCGCTAACCCGGTGATGCGCCTCCTGGGCCCCATGGCCGCTCGATGTAGTTGTGGTGGATGCCGAACGACCGCTCGGCGGCGTGCGGTGCGGTGGTCATGCCGGTCCGCGGGCGCGCGAGGCCGCCATCGACGCCCTGAAGCTTGCTCGCGCACTGCCAGGCCACTACTCGCACGGCTACATGGTGTTCACGCGGCGCGCGCCCCGTCAACCGAATATCCGGAATTGCTGGAAATATGGATCTCATGCCGATGCGGACCGACTGCAAGAACTACGAGAGCCGCACCTACCCCACGGGCGAGACGGTGCGGAAATGCAACATCGACCTGGCGCCCGAGGCCCCCTGGCGGTGCCCGGAGCCCTGCTCCGGTTTCGCCCCCCGCCTGGCCGACGTCAACTGGGCGCACGGCAACCTGCTGGCCCCACCGACTCCTCCGGAGCCGCCCGGGCTGGGCGAGGGTGCGGCCGAGCTGCTCGACGCGGCCGAGGAGATCGTCAACGCCGCCGGGCCCCGCATCATGGCCGAGATGGGCGTCGACCGGAACCGCCGCAAGGCCCCGTGGTGGAAGCGGATGGGCAAGCGCCG
>JBOGIE010000242.1:0-4693 GCA_050742435.1 Acidimicrobiales bacterium
CGCCCGACCGCCGGAACCGCCCGCCGGGCTTGAAGACGGACAACCCGGTCGCCACCGCCAGCGCGACCACGTCGTAGCCGCCTGCGGCCACGAGCCGTCCGGTGGCGTCGGCCGCCCCGTCGAGCATATCCCTCTCCGGCTGGGGCAGACCGGGCTCCGGCACGTAGTCGCCGAGCACGTAGACGGCCACGGCCGGGGGCTGCCAGCGGGCCTGCCCGGGGGGAAGGGCGGACGTGGCTTCGACGAAGGCCCGCAGTGCCCGGCGGTTGGCCGCCGCCTGGTCGCTGATCCCGCCGCCGGCGCCGATGCGCTCCTCCATGCCCAGGGCGTTGGCCACGTGGCGGTGCTCGGTGCCGTTGGCGGTGACGGTCACGATCGTGTCCGGCGCGTCGGCGACCGGCGGCTGCCCGAAGTCCAAGGGTCCGCCCAGCAGACCCAGGTCGGCGGCCTCGGCCACGAGGTCGTCGACCGTCTGGGCGGGCACCCGCACGGACTGGAGCGGGATGATGGCCGGTCCGGGGTAGATCGCAGTCACCGGCGCGGTGGTGATGACCGTGCCGTCACCGAGCACCGTGACCGTGGGCACGGCGGAGACTGCCATCTCCACCGGGACGAACCCACCCGTGACCATGACCTGCACCACCACCTGGTCGGAACCGGTCGGTCGGGACATCGCTACTCCTCCTCCGGCGTCTTCGGCATCGCCGCACGCCGTGACCAGCAGGGCGAGGAGCAGCGCACGGACGGCCGGAAGCCTCATGTCCCTAGGACGACGGGAGTCGCCGTCCGGTTCCCGACCGGCCGCGGGCTCCCGGCCCTTGACAAGAAAAGTTGTCAAGGAGCAGACTGCGGGCGTGCTCGACGTGGATGTCATCGAGGACCCCGGGGCGGCGGCGGCGGCGCTGGACCCCATCCGCTCGCGGCTCCTCGCCGAGCTGGCCCAGGAGCCGGCGTCGGCGGCCACGGTGGCCGGCCGGGTGGGCCTGGGCCGGCAGAAGGTCAACTACCACCTCAGGACCCTGGAGGCCCACGGCCTGGTCGAGCTGGCCGAGGTCCGCATGCGGGGCGGCATCGCCGAGCGGGTCCTGCGGGCCACGGCCGCCAGCTACGTCGTGTCCCCGGCGGCCATCGCCGAGGGCGGGGCCCGGCCGGAGCAGGTGGCCGACCGGCTCTCGGCCCGGTACCTGGTCACCCTGGCCGGCCGCGTCGTCCGCGAGGTGGGGGCTCTGGCCCGCAAGGCCGACGCCGCCGGCCGCCGCTTCCCCACCCTGGCCCTCGACACCGAGATCCGGTTCCGGTCGGCGGCCGACCGGGCCGCGTTCGCCGATGAGCTCACCGCCGCCGTGGTCGAGCTGGCGTCCCGCTACCACCACGACGACGGCCGCCCCCACCGCCTGATCGTGGCCGCCCACCCCAAGCCCGCCGATGAATTCGGCGCGGCTCGTCCGTCCACACAACAGACTGAATCCGAGGAGAGCCGATGACCACCCCTTCCGTCCCCCACCGCTTCGAACTCCAGCTGGAGGTCCCCGGGACCCCGGAGCAGGTCTGGCAGGCCGTCGCCACCGCGCAGGGCATCAGCGCCTGGATGATGCCGACCGAGATCGACGCCCGCGAGGGCGGGTCGGTCGTCTTCAACATGGGCCCGGACGAGATGTCCCGCGGCCGGGTCACCGCGGCCGAGGTGGCCCGGCGGCTGGTCTACGAGGAGGACTGGGCCAGCCTGGTCGGCCAGCCCGGGGCCGACGTCACCCCGCTGGTGACCGAGTTCCTCATCGAGGCCCGCTCGGGCGGGACGTGCACGGTCCGGGTCGTGACCAGCGCGTTCGGTACCGGCGCCGACTGGGAGAACGAGTTCTGGGAGGAGATGGACAGGGGTTGGGCGCCCATGCTCGACAACCTCCGGCTCTACCTCACCCACTTCCCCGGCCAACGGGCGACGTCGCTGTGGGCGGGCTCGACGTTCGCCACCGCTCCCGAGGGGGCCATCGCCGCCGTGCGCGACGCCCTGGGCGTGCGGGACGTCGGTGACCCGGTGCGCGCCCGGAGCGTCGAGGGGCGCCTCGAGCGCTCGATCGACCGGCACTTCCTGCTGCGGGTCGACGGCGCGACGCCGGGGTTCCTCAACTTCTACTCGTTCGGAGCGGAGGAGGGCAGCGCCGTCCACCTGCAGGGCTACCTGTTCACCGACTCCGCCCCTGCCTACGTCGAGCGCGAGCAGCCGGGATGGCAGTCCTGGCTCGACGGGGTGGCCGCCGGCGTGGCGCCGGCACCGAGTCCCGCTGGAGGGTGAGCGACATGCTGGCCCCCACCGACGCCCCACCCGACCGCCACACCGCGGAGTCCGGTGGGATTCCGCCGGTGTTCCGGCACCTGCTGGTCAACACCCTCATGACCGGCGTGACCAGCTCGTTCCTGTGGTTCGCCCTGACGTTCTGGGTCTACCTGGAGACGCGGTCGGTCGTGGCCACCGGCGTGATCGGCGGGGCGTTCAGCATCTCCTCGGCGGTGTTGGGGCCGGTCTTCGGCACGTTCGTCGACCGCCATCGCAAGCACACCGCCCTCGTCCTCACCACCGCAGTGTCGGTCGCCTGCTTCACCGCGGCCACGATCGTGTTCGTCGCCGTCGACAGCGGGAGCCTGCTGCAGCTGCGCAGCCCGTGGTTCTGGCTGCTGGCCGCGGCCACGCTGCTCGGCTCGGTGGCCGGCCAGATGCGGGCGATCGTGCTGTCCACCTGCGTGACCCTGCTGGTCCCGGACGGCCAGCGCGACCGGGCCAACGGCATGGTCGGCACCGTCACCGGGGTGTCCTTCGCCATTACGTCGGTGTTCAGCGGCCTCACGATCGGCACCCTGGGGATGGGGTGGGCGTACTACCTGTCGCTGGCCCTGACCGTCGCCGCCCTGTCCCACATCATGACCATCAGGATCGACGAGCCCGACCCAGAGCCGATCGCCCCGGGTGCCGAGCGCCAGCCGGCCATCGACGTGCGGGGCGCCCTGGAAGCCATCAGCGCCGTCCCCGGGCTGCGGATGCTGATCCTGCTGGCCGCCTTCAACAACCTGCTGGCCGGCGTCTTCATCGCCCTCATGGACGCCTACGGGTTGGAGCTGGTCTCGGTGGAGGCGTGGGGCCTGCTGTGGGGCGGGATCAGCCTGGCGTTCATCGCCGGCGGGCTGGCCGTGGCCCGGTTCGGGCTGGGGCCGAGCCCGCTACGGATGGTCCTGGTCGGCAACCTGGTGAACTGGACCGTCTGCTCGGTGTTCGCCCTGCGGTCCTCGATCGTCCTGGTCGGCATCGGCATGGTCGTGTGGCTGTCGCTCATACCCGTCATCGAGGCCGCCGAGCAGACCATCCTCCAGCGGGCCATCCCCTACGAGCGCCAGGGCCGGGTCTTCGGGTTCGCCCAGCTGGTGGAAAACGCGGCGTCGCCGCTGACCGCGTTCCTCATGGCGCCCATCGCCGAGGCCGTGTTCATGCCGCTGATGACCGACGGCCGGGGCGCCGACTGGATCGGCGGCTGGTTCGGCACCGGCCCCGAGCGGGGCATCGCCCTGATGTTCACCCTCGCCGGCCTCATCGGCGTGGCCGTCACCGCCCTGGCATGGGGCTCCCGGTCCTACCGGCGACTGGCCGCGGCCGCTTGAGACCCTCGGTCAGCGGCGGTCCAGCGAGAACTCCATGACCTGGGTCAGCCGGAAGTTGTTGCCCGACGGGTCGCGGAACGACGTGTCGATGCCGTACGGCTGCGGCGTGGGCGGGTCGTTGAACCCGACGCCCCGGGCCGACAGCTCGTCGTAGGAGGCCTGGCAGTCGTCGGTCTCCAGGAACAGGGTGCCGCCCGCCCCCTTGGCCACCAGCTCGGCCAGCTGCGCGCTGCTGGCCTCGTCGAGCATCGGCGGTCCGGGGACGGGCATGAGGACGAGGCCGACGTCGTCCTGCCCGGGAGGGGCGACGACCAGCCACCGGAGATTCCACTCCTCCATGGTCACGTCGGCCCGCACCTCCCAGCCGAGCTTGCGGGTGTAGAAGGCGAGGGCCTCGTCCTGGTCGTGGACCCAGAGCTGTGCGTTCCCGATCTTGATCATGTGCACAGGCTACGGATGGACGTCGGCAGCGACTTCTCCAAACGTGCGGTTCGGGGGACGGCCGTAGGCCTGGGCCACGCAGTTCGGGACGCGGATGTGCCGGCGGGCGGGTGGGAACGACGCGCGGTAGGCGAGCGGGGTCGTGCCGTAGATCCGGCCGAAACTGGTGGTGAACGAGCCCAGGCTGGACAGCCCCACGGCGAAGCAGATCTCGGTGACCGGCCGGTCGGTGTTGCGCAGGAGGGCGGCCGCCCGCTCGAGGCGGCGGGTCAGCAGGTACTGGTGGGGCGACTCACCGAACGCCCGGCGGAACTCCCGGCTGAAGTGGGCGCGGGACAGGCCGGCGGCCCGGGCCAGGTCGGCGACCGTGAGCGGCTCGAAGTACCGCCCGTCGGCCATATCCTTGGCCCGCAACAGGTGTCGGACGGGCGGGACCATCCACTCCAGTGTCGCGTCCTGCGTGGCGCTAGCTGAGTACGGCGGCGGCGATCCTCCGGACGCGCTCGGGGTCGGCGAGGGCGTCGATCTCGACGATCTTGCCGTCGGTCACGGTGAAGCCCATCACCGCCATCGGCTGGCCCCCGACGGTGACGACGACTCCGGC
>JBOGIE010000243.1:0-4690 GCA_050742435.1 Acidimicrobiales bacterium
GGCTGGAAGGCCTGGACGTCGCTCGAGGCCGGCACCGCCGAAGTCCTGCGCTGGTTCGCCTCCCGCCAAAGCTGACCCCCCCACCGAACCGGTGACACGTGGTGCGATATGGCGCACCAGACGTCACCGGTTCACCCCGCCGATGGCGCATGGGGATAGGGTTCGGCTGCTCTTCCATCTAGGAGGGAAACATGGCGGATGACTACCCCTCGCTCGAGGGCAAGGACCGGATCCCGCAGGACGTCCTGAGCATCGGCTTCCACCTCGTCCAGGGGGAGGAGCTCAGCGCCTCCTACGCCCGGTATGCCGAGGACGCGAAGGAGGTCGAGCTGGCCGCCTTCTTCCGGGAGCTCGAGGCCACCTACCGCACGGTGCGTGCAGAGGGAACCGAGAAGCTGCGCAGTATGAGCAGTTTCCGGCCGGAATGGATCGAGTGGTGGTGCCGGCCACCGTGGTAGGCGGCTGACGCCTTTCAGTCCGGCGGCTCGCCCAGGAACGTCGATCGCTCCTCCGGCGTGAGCTGACGGGTCGCCCGGCTCTGCGCCAGCCGGCCGACCTCGTCGATCGGCCCGCAGACCTGGCAGCTCCAGATCCGGACGGTCGCGTCCTGGCCCGCACTGGCCAGGAGCGTGCCGCCGGGCCCCGCGTCCACGTCCAGGATGGCCCCGGCGTGACCGCGCAGCTCGACGCCCGCCCGCCCGCCGGCCGCGTCCCAAACCCGGACGATCCCGTCGTCGCCGCCGCTGACGACCAGCCGGTCGTCGTCCACGAAGGTGGCCGACCACACCGAGCCCTGGTGGCCTCGCAGCACGGCCAGCTGGCGGCGATCGCCCACGTCCCAGATCCGGACCGTGGTGTCGTCGCTGGCGGTGACGAGGCGGTCCCCGGCGCCGCTGAAGGCCACGCTGTGGATCAGCCCGGCGTGCCCCTGGAGGACCCCGCGGGTGTCGGCGGTTGCCACGTCCCAGAGGCGCACCATCCCGTCGACCCCCGCACTGGCCAGCAGGGTGCCGTCCGGGCTGAAGGCGACGGTGAAGACCTGGGCGGTGTGGCCTTCGCCGACCACGGGGTCACCGCCGCCCGCTGCGTCCCAGATGCGGACGGTGGCGTCCTCCCCGCCGCTGGCGACCAGCCGCCCGTCGGGTGAGAAGGCCACGCCCCAGGCCGGTCCCTGGTGAGGAGGGCCGGGCAGCACGACCGGCTCCTTCGGCTGGTCGAGATCCCACAGCCGGACCACGCCGTCGCCATCGACCGTCGCCGCCCGCGAGCCGTCCGCCCGCACTGCGACGTTGTGCACGGGGCCGTTCACGGACCCGATGGTCCGGGCCGACCCCTCGGACACGTCCCACGCCCGCACGGTGCGGTCGACGCTGGCGGTGACGACCGACCGCCCGTCGGGCGTCCGGGCCACCGCGTACAGCAGGTTCTCGTGCCCCCTGAGCACCGTGTCCTGCCCGGGTCGCGCCGGGTCCCAGACCCGGACGGTGCCGTCGGCGCTGGAGCTGACGACCGATCGCCCGTCGGGGCTGAAGGCCGCCCTGATGACCGGGGCCTCATGGCCCCGCAACACCACGGGATCGTCCGTGCTGGCCGCGTCCCACACCATGATCGTGCCGTCGGCGCCCGCACTTGCCACCCGGGCGCCGTCCGGGCTCAACGCCGCGTCGTTCACGCGGCCCTTGTGGCCTCGGAGCACCCGCGGGTCGATGCCCGACCGGCCCCAAATCCGGACGGTGCCGTCCTGGCCGGCGCTCACCACCCGCCCGTCCGGGTGGAAGGCGACGGCGGACACCGGGGCCTCGTGGCCGGCCAGTACAAGGTCCTGGCGCCCGTCGGCCGGGTCCCAGAAGCGAACCGTGCGGTCGGCGCCGGCCGTGGCCAGGAGCCGGCCGTCGGCGCTGAACGCGATGCCCAGGACGGGGCTGGGCGCGGCGAAGCTCGACGCCTCCCGCTGGCCGGCGACGTCCCAGACCCGCACGGTCAGGTCGTTGCCGGCGCTGACGGCGAGGCGCCCGTCGGGGCTGAGGGCGACTGCGTTCACCGGGCCCTGATGGCCGCCCAGCACGACGGCGGGCGTAGCGCCCGACCGGTCCCAGAGGCGTACGGTGCCGTCCGCGCCGGCGCTCAGCACGCGGCGCCCGTCGCGGGTGAACGAGGCAGCCGTCACAGGGGCGCCGTGTCCTTCGAGGACCGTCGGCGCCGCTTCCGAGCCGACATCCCACACCCGTAGGGTCCGGTCCACGCTGCCCGAGACGACCTGGCGCCCGTCGGGACTGAACGACACGGCCAGCACGGGACCTTCGTGGCCGGCGAACCGGCCCCGAACCCGCGACTCCAGCGTGGCCTGACGGAGGATGGCCTCGGCCTGCGGCGTGGGCCGGACGGCGAAGGCCTCGATCGCCAGCAGGAGGCTGCGTTCCGGGTCGACAGGGAGCTGCGCGGCGGCGCTGGCGGCCAGCTCCCGGGAGCGGGCGACATCGCGTTCGTCGGCGGCCTCGTTCCGCTGGACGAGTGCCAGCACGGCCACCGCGCTGATGGCGACGAGGGCGACGACCAAGCCGGCGAGGGCCGTCCGAGCCCGCCGGCGGGACGCTCCCCGCTCCCGGGCCTCACGCTCCCGGCTGGCGGCGACGAACTCCCGCTCGAGCTCGTTGAGGTCCGAGGCGTCGCGCTCCTGCCATGCCGCCAGCCGGGCGCCGCGGTAGAGGAGTCCTTCATCGCGCCCGCTCTGGTCCCATTCGATCGCGGCCTCGGTGAGCCGGCGATGGGCGCGGAGGACGTCGCGGTCGTCGTTGATCCAGCGACGCAGGTGCGGCCAGCCGCGGATCAGCGCCTCGTGGGTGATCTCCACCATGCCGGCCCCCGACACCTCGTCGCGGCTGGCGGTCAGGAGCCGCCGGTCGGCGAGGGTCGTCACCACCGCCTCCACGTCCGCCCGCTCCTCCGGCCGGGTGACGAGCTCACTCAGTGCCGCACGCCGCCGGGTGTCCTCGGTCCCTTCACCCGGCTGGGTCAGCCGCAACAGGACGCGGCGGGCGATGGCCTGCTGCGCCGGCGTGAAGGCCTGGTACACGGCGTCGGCCCGGTTGGCCAGCGCCCCCTCGACGCCGCCCATGGAGACGTAGGCGTCCAGGGTAAGCATCCGGCCCCGCCGGGCCAGCCACAGCTCGAACAACACGTATTCGAGGAGCGGTAGCGCGCCGGGCCGGTCCGCCACGTCACCGAGGATGGTGTCGGTGAGGCCGGATTCCAGCTCGAGACCGACCATGGCCGCCGGCTCCTCGATGGCCATGCGCATCCCGTCGCTGCTCATGGGACCGACGAGGAACTGCTCCTCGGCGACGAGCGCCCGCAGCTGCGGGTACGGCGCGCAGCGGTGGTAGAAGTCCGCCCGCATGGCGGCCACGACCGCCACCCGGCCACCCGGAATGGTGGCCGCGTAGAGCAGGTTGGCCAGGAAGGCGGCCCGCTCCTCGGCGTCGGTGCAGAGGGTGAACACCTCCTCGAACTGATCGGCGACAAGCAGGACCCTGTGGCCGGGCGGGCGGTCGGCCAGTCCGAGGGAGCAGGCCAGGTCGAGCGTGCGCTCGTCGGCGCGCATGGCGTCGACGGTCCGCTGCATCGACTCCTCGGGGAAGAGGCGGCGGAGCTGGGCGGCGAGCATGCTCAGCGGGTGCGCACCGGGTGTGAGGACGCGGATGCTCCAGCCTTCGCTGCCGTGCACCGCCCCTTCCCGGAGCGCCGGGACACCTCCCGCCCGGACCAGTGAGCTCTTCCCGCTCCCCGACGGGCCCAGGACGGCGAGGAACCGGCTGGTGCGGCACTTCTCGACGATGCGGAGGATGTCGTCGTCGCGCCCGAAGAAGAACCGGGCGTGCTCCTCGTCGTAGGACTCGAGCCCCCGGTACGGGCACACCTCTCCGTCGTCGGTGGCCGGATCGAGCGACCGACGGGGGGTGCCGGTGATGGCACAGACGAGATCGCGGAACGCGTCCCGGCCCGGCGAGCCGTCCCGCAGGTCGACCCACGTGCGGGTCGAGAGGAAGGCGAGGCTGGGGTCGAAGGGCTCCGGGGCCCCGGGAAGCAGGACCATGAACAGCCGGAAGTCCCGGTCCTTGGCCGCCCGGTCCTGGGCGACGGCGAGCTCCTCACGGGCCCAGTCGCCGAGCCCGGACGGCCCGACCATGACCGCGCATGTCCGGCAGGCCCGGAGCCCGCTGACGATCTCGGGCTGCCAGGACGCCCCGGGAGTGAGGTGCCACTGGTCGAGCCAAGGGCGGAGGCGCTGCCCTCGCAGGCGCTCGGCGAGGCGTTCCACAACGGCGCGGTCGGCACTGTTGTAGGACAGGAACACGTCGAACTCCGCCGCCGACGGCATCGATTGTGAGACTACCCCCGGCCGCCGAATTCGGGAAGGGTCAGCGGAACAGGTCCTCGGCCGGGGGGCGGACGATCTCGGCCCGTACGGAGGAGTGGCGGAACCATGAGCGGTCGACGCCCCGTACGATGGCGGCGGCCACGCCTGCGGCCTTGCCCATGACCAGCTCGGCGGCGGCGGCCAGCTCGTCGGCCACGGCGATCTCGGTGACCTCCAGCGGCCGGCCCAGGGCGTCGGTGGTGCCGCGCAGGTCGACGATGGCGGCGATGCCCGCGCAACCGATGGCGACGTCGACCACGCCCCTGCGCCACG
>JBOGIE010000244.1:0-4687 GCA_050742435.1 Acidimicrobiales bacterium
CTGGTCACCGTCGAGGTCGCCGTGCCCACCAAGCTGTCGCCCGCCCAGCGCGAGGCCATCGAGGCCCTGGCCTCGGCGTCCACCGAGTCCCCCCGTACCCACTTAGGAGTGTGAGATGGCTCCCAAGACCACCGGGCCCCTGAGCGGCGCCGACCGAGGTGTGTACGTCATCTCCGTCGCCGCCGAACTGGCCGGCGTGCACCCCCAGACCCTGCGCATCTACGAGCGGCGGGGGCTGCTCGATCCCGCCCGCACCGGCGGCGGCAGCCGGCGCTACAGCCAGCGCGACATCGACCGGTTGCGCCGCATCCACGAGCTGACCGAGGCCGGCCTGAACCTGGCCGGCGTGAAGGCGGTGATGGAGCTGGAGGAGGAGGTGGCCCGCCTCCGGCGCCAGCTCAACGAGGTCATGGCCGAGGCCCGCGAGGCCGTCGAGCGGACCCACCGCCAGTACCGCCGCGAGCTCGTGCCGGTGAAGCAGGCCCCCGCCCCTTACACCAAGCCCCGGCGGTAGCGGTTCTGGCCCGGTTCGCCCCCGGCCCTCCCTGATGCGACAGGATCAGGGGATGCGCCTCCCGGGCACACACCGCCCCGCGGTCGTGCTGGCCCTCCTCGGAATGGTCCTGGCCTGCGCCCTGACCACCACCTTCGCCCTCCTCCGGCGCCAGCCCGCGCCGGCCGTTCCCGCCGCCCCGGCCCACGACCTTGTCGCCTCCCTCCCCGTGGCCTTCGAGCCGGCGGGCGACGGTTCGTTCGCGTCCCGCGGGCCGGGGTACTCGCTGGTCCTGACCGCCTCCGAGGCCGTCGTGGGCGTCCGGGGCGGCACGTTCGCCCTGCGGCCCGCCGGCCCCTCCGCCAACCCCGCCGCCCCCCTCGTGCCCGCCCAGCCCCTGGGCGGGGCGGTGACCCGCCTGACCGGCGACGACCCCTCGGCCTGGCGCACCGGTCTGGCGACCTACGGGCGGGTGGAGGCCCGGCAGGTGTGGCCGGGCGTCGACGTCGTCTGGCATGGCGACCAGCGCCGGCTGGAGCACGACATGGTCGTCGCCCCGGGCACCGACCCCGCGGTGGTGGCCTTCGACGTCCAGGGCGCGCAGGCGGTGACCGTGGCCCCGGACGGCGACCTGCTGGTCGACCTAGGGGGCGGCTCCGCCGCCCGCCTGGGCCGTCCCGTCGCCTACCAGGAGATGGCGGCGGGCGGGCGGCAGCCGGTGGCGAGCGAGTTCGCCCTGCTCGGCCCGTCCCGGATCGGCTTCCGGGTCGGCCCCTACGACCGCGACCTGCCCCTGGTCATCGACCCCACCCTGGTGACGTCGACCTTCCTGGGCGGCATCGGCAACGACGGCGGGTATGCCATCGCCGTCGACGGCCAAGGCAACACCTACGTCACCGGCGCCACGGAGTCCCAGGACTTCCCGACCAACGCCCCGCTGCAGGCCGCCCTGTCGAACTCGGCCGCCGGGGCCACCAGCGACGTCTTCGTCAGCAAGATCAGCCCGGACGGCAGCCGCCTGCTGTGGTCGACCTACCTGGGCGGTGGCGGCCGGGACACCGGATACGCGGTGGCGGTAGGCAGCGACGGGGCGGTGTACGTGGCCGGGGTCACCGAGTCGTCCGACTTCCCCCGCGCCAACCCGGCCCAGAACACCTTCGGCGGGGGCTCCAGCGACGCCTTCGTGGCCAAGCTGGCGCCCAGCGGGACGACGCTGGAGTGGTCGACCTACATCGGGGGCACCGCCACCGACCGGGGCCGGGGGCTGGCCGTCGACAGCACGGGCAACGCCTACGTCACCGGGTCGACCAGCTCGGTGGACTTCCCCACCGCCAGCCCGTACCAGCCCGGACCGTTCCGCCCCGACGACCTCGACGCCTTCCTGACCAAGGTGCCGGCGGGAGGCGGCCCGCTGGCCTACAGCACCCGCCTGGGCGGCAGCAACGACGACCACGGCCTGGCCGTGGCGGTGGACAGCCAGAACAACGCCTACGTCACCGGCGACACCCTGTCGCCCGGCTTCCCCACCGTCCGCCCTATCCAGGCGGGGTCGGGCGGCAGCGCCAGCGGGGTGGCCGGCAGCTTCCCGGACGCCTTCGTCACCAAGTTCAACCCGGCCGGCACGGCCCTCGTGTACTCCACCTTCCTGGGCGGCAGCGACCTCGACCAGGGCACGGCCATCACCGTCGACGCCGCCGGGGCGGCCTACGTCGCCGGCAACACCAACTCGCCCAACTTCCCCACCGTGACCCCCCTCCAGGCGGCCAAGGGCAACGACACCGACGCTTTCGTGGCCAAGCTCGACGCCCCCGGGGCGTCGCTGCTCTACGCCACCTACGTCGGGGGGAGCGGGGCCGACGGGGCCAACGGGATCGCCGTCGACCGCAGCGGCAGTCCCGTCGTGGTGGGGACGACCGGCTCGGCCAACTGGCCGACCCGGGGACCGGTGCAGCCCTCCCGGGGCGGGAGCGACGACGCCTTCGTGCTCAAGCTGACGGCGGACGGCCGGGGGTCGGTGTTCTCGACCTACCTGGGCGGCCGGGAGGCCGACTCCGGCATGGGCGTGGCCGTCGACGCCCAGGGCGCCGCCCACGTGCTGGGGTTGACCGGCTCGCCCGACTTCCCGTCCGTCAAGCCGGTCGTCGGGTCCCGGCCGGCCACCGGGGGCGACGCCTTCGTGGCCACCATCGACCTGGCCGACGCCGCCGGGCCGGCGCCCAGCGCGGCCGCGGCCCCGGCACCAGGGGGGACGACGTCGTCGTCTTCGTCCACCACCGGCCACGACCGCCGGATCCGGGCCCTCGGGATCCTCACCCTCGTGCTCCTGGCCGCCGCCGTCGGCCAGACCGTGTACCTGCGCCGGCGTCCCGCGGTCCCCGCCGGGCGCCCGCCCACCAAGCCGGCCCCGCCGGCGCCGGCCAAGCCCGCTCGCACCCCCGCGGCATCGCCTGGCGTCACCGTCCTCGGGGCGGGCGGGGCGTCGAAGTCCACCCGGACGCCCAAGGCCCGGGGCGGGCCGAAGAGCGGCCCGGCCAAGGCCGGGACCCAGAAGGCGGGGAGCCAGAAGGGCGGGGCCAAGAAGGCGGGGACCGGGAGGCCGGGCGGCCAGAAGACTGCAGCTGCGGCCAAGGCGGGCGCCCTGGGCGGGGCCGCCCCCGACGCCGACGGGGTGGGAGCCGACGACGGCGGGCCGCCCACCGTGGCCGCCCCGCCGCCCGCTCCGCCCCGCCGGATCAAGCCGCAGGAGCCGGCCGTCGCCCAGCTGCTCGAGGAGGACCTCTGGGCCCCCGAGCCCCCCGTGGAGTTGCCAGAGCAACCGTCCGAGGAGCCGGCGGACCAGCGGGAGCGGCCTGCCGCCAAGGAGGCGGCCGCCCCCATCGACACCGGCGAGGTGCCCGCGGTCGAGGTGCCGGCGACAGAAGCGGCGGAGGCGGCCGGGCCGACGGAGGCGGCGGAGACCAGGGAGGCGGCCGGGGAGGCGGCCCCGCAGCCGCCTGCGGCAGCCGAGCCCGTGGAGGTGCCGCCGGCACCAGCCATCCCACCGGTGCCGGCCGAGGAGCTGTCCTTCTGGGACCTCTTCCCCGAGGACCTCCCCCCCGCCCGGGCCACCACGTTCCCGGTCGAGGACCTGCTCGTCGAGCACATCCCCCTGCCCGAGGGCCCCGACAGCGCCGCCGGCCGGCTGCTCGGCCCCCCTGAGCCGGGCGAGCAGCCGGGCCCGCCCGACCCGGACCCCGAGGCCCCGTTGGCCCTGCCCCCTCACCCGCCGGAGGCGGAGATCGTCATCGCCGAGCTGCTGGACGGCCCGCTGCCCACCGGGCTGCGCCCCTCGGACGAGTCCCCGTGGGCGCCCCAGACCCCGGGCGACGACTTTGTCATCAGCGACCTCCTGGCCGACCAGAAGGGTGACGACCGGCCCGGGGCCGGCCGCCCACCGGTCGCTTCCGGACCCGACGACGAGGACGGGCCCGCCCCCACGCCGGGCCCCGCCCGCGACCAGCAGGCCCGGATCGCCGCCGATCGGGCACGCCGCCGGCGGGCCCGCCGGGGCCGCGGGAAATCGCCGGGATCGGGGTAGGCCTGGGAATGCCTCGCCGCGCCGGTTGTTGAGTCTGGTGGTATCAAGTTTCCTGATGTGAGGTGAGGAAGACAGACCATGCCGCTCGATCCCAACCGTTGGACGCTGAAGACCCAGGAGGCGGTCAGTGCCGCCATCGACCTGGCGCGGACGCGCCACCATCCGGAGGTCACCCCCGAGCACCTGCTGGCCGTGCTGCTGGGCCAGGAGGACGGCGTCGTGCTGCCCACGCTCACCAAGGCCGGCGTCGCCCCGCTGACCCTGCGCAACCGCACCGAGTCCGCCCTGGCCAAGCTGCCGAACGCCTACGGGGGTTCCGAGCCCCGCCTGTCGCGGGAGACCCGTGACGCCCTGGACGCCGCCGACAACGAGCGGTCGCAGTTCGGCGACGAGTACCTGTCGACCGAGCACATCCTCCTCGCCCTCACGGACCTGGCCCGAGCGGCCGGGAGCGGGGTGGACCTGGGTGTGTCCCGTGAGGACCTGCTCGCCGTGCTCCAGGAGGTCCGGGGCAGCCATCGGGTCACCACCCAGAACCCCGAGGAGACCTACCAGGCCCTGGAGCGCTACGGCCGGGACCTGACCCAGGCGGCCAAGGCCGGCAAGCTCGACCCGGT
>JBOGIE010000245.1:0-2410 GCA_050742435.1 Acidimicrobiales bacterium
GCCACGGCTACAAGGGCGCCTTCGAGATGGCGGCGACCGTCGACTACCTCTACGGGTACGACGCCACCGCCCACGTGGTCGAGGACTGGATGTACGAGCGGGTGACCGAGGCCTACGTGGCCGACCCTGCCGTCCGCAAGCTCTTCGAGCAGTCCAACCCCTGGGCCCTCCGGTCGATCGCCGAGAAGCTGCTGGAGGCCAAGGACCGGGGCCTGTGGGACGCCTCGCCCGAGGCTCTCTCCACGCTGCGATCCGCCCTGCTCGAGGCCGAGGGCTGGGAGGAGGGGCGATGAGGCCACAGTTCCCGTTCGCGGCCGTGGTCGGGCAGGACGAGGCCAAGCTGGCCCTGCTGCTGGCCGCGGCCGAGCCGGCCATCGGGGGCGTGCTGCTCCGGGGCCAGAAGGGGTCGGCCAAGACCACCCTGGCCCGCGGCCTGGCCCGCCTCCTCCCCGGCACTGCCACCAGTTCAGGCCACGGAGGCCGGCCGTTCGTGGAGCTTCCCGTCGGCGCCACCGAGGACCGCGTGGTCGGCTCCATCGACCTGGCCGCCGCCCTGACCGGGGGCGACGTCAGGTTCTCGCCCGGCCTGCTGGCCGCGGCCCACGGCGGCGTCCTCTACGTCGACGAGGTCAACCTGCTGCCCGACCACCTGGTCGACGTCCTCCTCGACGTGGCGGCCAGCGGCGTCAACCGGGTGGAGCGGGAGGGCATCTCCCACGCCCACCCCAGCCGTTTCGTCCTGGTCGGCTCCATGAACCCCGAGGAGGGCGACCTCCGCCCCCAGCTGCTCGACCGCTTCGGCCTGGCCGCCGACGTCACCGCCCCGGTCGACCCCGCCGACCGGGCCGAGGCCGTCCGCCGGCGCATGGCCTTCGACGCCGACCCCGAGGCGTTCTGCGCGGCCTGGCCCGACGAGCCCCTGAAAGCCAACCCCGCCGCCGCCCTCCCCGACGACCTGGTCCACACGATCAGCGTCCTGTGCGCGTCGGTCGGCGCCGAGGGGCTGCGGGCCGACCTGGTCATCTGCCGGGCGGCGGCCGCCCTGGCGAGCATGGAGGGACGAGGCGAGGCGACAGTGGACGACGTCCGCCGGGTCGCCCCCCTGGCCCTGGCCCACCGCCGGCGCCGGCACCCGTTCGAGGACCCGGGCGTGACGCAGGACGAGGTCGACCAGGCCCTGGACGCGGTCGCCGGCGATGCCACGGACCAGGACCAGGAGCGGGTGGCCCGACCCGACGCTCCACCCGAGCGAACCGCCCGGCTGGAGGCGCCCCGGACGGCGGCGAACGGGGGCGGGCGGCGGTCGGTGGTCCAGGGCGACCGGGGCCGGCTGGTGGGCGACCGGGCCCCGTCCGGCCCGCTCCGCTCGGTCGCCATGGGCCCGACGATCCGTGGTGCCGCGGCCCGCGGCCACGGCGCGCCCGTCGATCCAAGCGACATCCGTGAGGCGGTGCGGGAGGAGCGGGCGGGGAACCTGGTGATCCTGGCCGTGGACGCGTCCGGCTCGATGGGGGCGGAGGCCCGGATGGAGGCGGCCAAGGGCGCGGTCCTCGGCCTCCTGCTCGACGCCTACCAGCGGCGCGACCGCGTCGCCCTCGTCACCTTCCGGGGCGACGGGGCGGACGTCGTCCTCAGGCCCACCGGCAGCGTGGAGGTGGCCAAGGCCCGGCTCACCGAGCTGCCCACCGGTGGGCGCACCCCGCTGGCCGCGGGCATCTCGACCGCTCTCGGCCTGGCATCCCGGCCGCAGGACCGGCCACTGCTCGTGCTGGTCTCCGACGGTCGGGCCACGGCGGCAGCCGAGGGAACGGACCCTCTGGTGGCGGCCAAGGAGGCGGCGGCCGAGGTCCGGCGGCGCAAGGTGCCCGCGGTCGTGGTCGACGCCGAGGACGGCCACACCCGCCTGGGCCTGGCCAGGGAGCTGGCCGAGGCCATGGGCGCCCGCTACCTCACCCTTCCGCAGCTGACCGCGGCGACCGTGCGGCAGCTGGCCGGCGGCTGAGCGGGGCCGGTGCGTCGGCCGGGCGCAACCCCACCGAACCGTCCGCCAGCCACCACCCACCGCCCCAGCGCTCGGCCCTGTCGCGCCGGGAGATGGTGTCGAGGTGCCACCAGTCGCCCTGCAGCCGCTCGGGCGTCAGGTCGATCACCACGTACCCGTGGCGGTCGAGATCGGCCAGCCGCAGATGGGGGTTCTGCCACAGGAACAACCCGCGGGCCAGGGCCGACGCGCCCGGCGCGCCCGGGAGCACGGTCCGGGTGAAGCTGTCGGTGGTCACGCTGGGCGACACGAACTCGGCGCCCACGGGCAGGTCGGCGGCCCAGGACGAGTGGATGTCGCCGGTCAGGACGGCGACGTTGGACGCCCGCCCCGTCCCCCGCAGCACGTCGTAGAACCGCTCCCGCTCGT
>JBOGIE010000245.1:2510-4686 GCA_050742435.1 Acidimicrobiales bacterium
CGCACCGCCCGCCGGCTGCGGCTCATCATGTCGTTCTCGTACAGGTAGTCGCCCACGTGGACGACCAGGTCGAGGTCGCGGGCGGCCAGGTTGGCGTAGGCGTTGAAGAACCCGCACGACCAGTAGGCGCACGACACCAGCCCCAGGCGGAGGTGCTCGACCGGGTCGGCCGGAGCGGGCGCGGTGCGGGTCCGGCCCACGGGCGACGGCTCCTCGCCGGCCCGGAAGCCGTACCAGTAGGTCGTGGACGGTTCGAGGCCCTCGACGTCGACCTGGACGGTGAAGTCCCGCTCCGGCGACGCCTCCGCCGTGCCCTGCGCCACCGCCCCCGCGAACCCGGCCTCGGGCGTCAGTCCCACCCACCAGTCCACGTCGACCGGCTCGTGCCCCTCGGTCGTGTACCGGGTCCACAGGAGGACGCCCTGGGGAAGCGGGTCGGCGCTGGCGACACCGTGGCGGAAAGGGGTCAACGGGAGTGCGACAGTACCGCCCCCGGGAGGAGCAACCGTCGCGGGCATGACAGTCTGTCGAGCATGGATGTAGGAATCGTGGGAGGGACCGGGCCGGCCGGCCGGGCGCTCGGGACCCGGCTGGCGTCGGTCGGGTTCAAGGTGGTCATCGGATCCAGGTCGGCGGAGCGGGCCCAGGAGATCGTGGACGGGATCCACAAGAAGTGGCCCGACCGCAACCTCCCACTGTCAGCGGCCGCCAACGCCCAGGCCGCCTCGGCGCCCATCGTCGTGCTGGCCACCCCCTGGGACGCGGCGGCGGACACCGCGGCCTCCCTGCGGGAGCAGCTGGCCGGCAAGGTCGTCATCTCCATGGGCAACGCCCTGGCCAAGGTGGACGGGGAGCTGCAGCCGGTCGTCCCGCCCCTGGGTTCGGTGGCCGCGGGCGTGCAGGCCGCGGTGCCCGAGGCCCTGGTGTCGGCCGCCTTCCACCACCTCCCGGCCCGCTCCCTGGCCGACCTCGACCGCCCCGCCTCCGGCGACGTGCTGGTCTGCACCGACCACGAACAGGCGCTGGAAGCCACGTCGGAGCTGGTCCGCCGCCTTCCCGACCTGCGGCCCTTCTCCGCCGGCTCGCTGGCTGCCGCCGCCCCGGTCGAGGCCTTCACCGCCGTGCTCCTCGGCCTGAACGCCCGCTACAAGGGCCGGGCCACCATCCACCTCACGGGCATCGCAGCAACAGGCTCGGCCGGCGCCGTGGGTGAACGGCGGCCGTAGTTGCGGCTTTACGACACCGCCCGCCAGGCGGTGGTGCCCTTCGAGCCCGGCCCGTTGGTGAAGATGTACACGTGCGGCATCACGCCGTACGACGCCACCCACGTGGGCCACGCCGCCACCTACGTGCTCTACGACGTGCTCCAGCGCCGTCTGCGCGACCTCGGGCACGAGACGCAGTGCGTCCGCAACGTCACCGACGTCGACGACGACATCCTGCGCAAAGCCCGGGAGATCGGCGTCCCGTACCTCGACCTGGCCGCGGCCGAGGTGGCCCGCTTCCAGTCCGACATGCGGGCCCTGGGCATGCTGCCCGTGTTCAGCGAGCCGGCGGCCAGCTCGGCCATCCACGACATCCTGGGGTTCATCGGCATGGTCCTCGACCGGGGCCACGCCTACCAGGCGGCCGGCGCGGTGTACTTCAGCGTCTCCAGCTTCGGGCGCTTCGGCCAGGTCAGCCACCTGGGCCGGGAGGAGATGCTCGAGCTGGCCGCCGAGCGGGGTGGGAACCCGGGCGACCCGGCCAAGCGGGATCCGCTCGATTTCGTGCTCTGGCAGCCCTCGGCGCCCGACGAGCCGGTGTGGGAGTCCATGTGGGGCCCGGGCCGGCCGGGCTGGCACATCGAGTGCTCGGCCCTGGCCCTGCGCGAGCTGGGCACCACCCTGGACCTGCACGGGGGCGGCACCGACCTGATCTTCCCCCACCACGAGTGCGAGGCGGCCCAGTCGGAAGCGGCCACCGGCGAGCGGTTCGTCCGCCACTGGCTGCACGCGCCGATGGTCGAGTACACGGGGACCAAGATGTCCAAGTCGCTGGGCAACCTGGTCTTCATCAGCGAGGTGGTCAAGGAATGGGATCCCATGGCCGTCCGCCTGGCCATCCTCGACCACTCCTACCGGGGTCCCTGGACGTGGCACGAGGGCCTGCTGCCCGAGGCGACCGAGCGGTTGGA
>JBOGIE010000246.1:0-4672 GCA_050742435.1 Acidimicrobiales bacterium
TCCATGGCCTCGTTCACCGCGGCGGGGACGTCGGCGGTCACCCACGGCAAGCCCATGGTGCCGTTCTTCGTCTTCTATTCCATGTTCGGCTTCCAGCGGGTGGGCGACCTCATCTGGGCGTTCGGCGACATGCGGGGCAAGGGCTTCCTGTGCGGCGCCACGGCCGGGCGGACCACGCTCAACGGCGAGGGCCTCCAGCACGCCGACGGCCACAGCCTCCTGCTGGCGGCGAGCGTCCCCAACCTGGCCGCCTACGACCCCGCCTTCGCCTACGAGCTGGGCGTCATCGTGGAGGACGGGCTGCGCCGCATGTACGGGCCTGACCCCGAGGACGTCTTCTACTACCTCACCCTGTATAACGAGAACTACGTCATGCCCTCCATGCCCGAGGGCCCAAATCCCGGAGACACGGAAGAGGGCATTCGCCGCGGTCTGTACCGGTTCGCGCCGGCGCCCGAGGGCCCGTCTCGCAAGGCCACCATCATCTTCAGCGGCACGGCCCAGGGCGCGGCCCGGGAGGCCCGGCAGGTGCTGGCCGAGGAGCACGACGTGGCCGCCGAGCTGTGGAGCGCCACGTCGTACAAGGCCCTGCGGGAGGACGCCCAGTCGGTCGAGCGGTGGAACCGGCTCCACCCCACCGAGACGCCCCGCACGCCCTACGTCACCGAGGCCCTGTCCGGTGCGCCGGGCCCGGTGCTGGCCGTGACCGACTTCATGAAGGCGGTGCCCGACCAGGTGGCCCGGTGGGTGCCGCACGGTTACGTGTCGCTGGGCACCGACGGCTACGGCCGCTCCGACACCCGCGCCAACCTGCGCCGGCACTTCGAGACCGACACCGCCCACGTGGTGGTCGGCGTGCTGAACGCCCTGGCCCAGGCCGAGGACGCCAAGCCCCAGGAGGTGGCCGACGCCATCGCCAAGTACGGGGTCGACGCCGAGGCGGTCGACCCGCTGCGGGCCTAGGCGGGCTCGGCCGCGGTCTCGGGCTCGCCGGGGTCGGCCGCCTCCGGCAGGCCCTTGGTCCGGTAGTAGTTGGCCGTCTGGGCGCCGATGGCCACCAGCGGGACGGACAGGAAGGCGCCCAGCAGCCCGCCGACGAGCAGGCCGGCGCCGACCGCCACCACGGTGACGAGGGGGTGGAGGCGCACCGCCCGCTCGAGGATGAGCGGTTGCAGGAGGTTGCCCTCGACCTGCTGGACGATGATCGTGGCCCCCACCACCAGCAGGGCGGTGGTGAAGCCGCCTTCCACCAGGGCGACCAGGGCCGCCACCAACCCGGCCACGGTGGCGCCGACGATGGGGAAGAAGCCGCCGAGGAACGTCAGCACGGCGAGGGGCAGGACCAGCGGGACGCCGAGGATGAGCAGGGCGATGCCGATCAGGATGCCGTCGATGAGCCCGGTCAGGGCGGTGGCCACCAGGTAGAGGCGCATGATCCGGCGGGCCCGGCCGGCCAGGGCCACCGCATCGTCGCGCTGAGCCGGGGCGATCCGCTCCTTGAACCAGTCCGCCATCCGGTACCCGTCCTTCATGACGAAGAACAGGGTGAACAGGAGGAGCACCGCGCCGCCCAGGGCCTCGGTGACGTCGCGGGCGCGGCGGGCGAGCCCGCCGCCGTCGGAGCCGAACCCACTGGTGAGATCCTCTTCCAGCCGGTCCAGGCGCTCGGGGGAGAGGTTCAGGGGCTCGCCCTGGAGCCACTCCCGCACGTCGTCGACACCCTGGCTGACCCGGTCGCCGACGTCGTCCAGCTCGTCGGCCACCTCGGATCCGATCCAGCTGAAGATGGCGACCACGACGGCGAGGGTCCCCAGGAACACCACGGTCGTGGCCAGGCCCGACGGCCAACCGTGGCGGCGGAGCCGGGCGACGAGCGGTTCCAGGGCGGAGGCCAGGAACAGGGCCAGGATCACCGGGACCACGACCACGTACAGCTGGATCAGGACGTACACGATCATCGTCCCTGCCGCGCCGACGAGCAGGAGGCGCCACGACCAGGCCGCCGCCCCGGCCAGCAGGACCGGCACCTTGACCGCGGGTGTGGCGTCGGGAGAGGTGTCGGCTGGTGCCGGCGGATCGTCCCCGGGGTCGGCCATCCGGGCATTCTGCTCGCTGGGAACCGGCGAGGCGCGCACCGCGCAACTTGCCGGTCAAGTCGGCCGCCTGGAGGCCGACGTAGAGCAGGGGCGCACACCACATGGCCGTCCCGACATGGAGGTACGCCGAGCATGACCATCCTGGACGTCGCGCCGCCGTTGGCGGAGGACCCGCCGGTCCGCCAGATCTCCCTGCGCCGGGAGCTGGCCACCCTGCCGTCGGCGGCCGGCGAACCCCCCGAGCGCCGCCGGCGCGACGACGGCTGGCTGGAGCGGTGGCTGGACACCTGCAGCGACCTGGCCCGCCTGCAGGCCACCAACCCCATGCTGGACGCGGTCATCGACGAGATCGACGGCCGGCGCATCCGCATCGGGCACCACTGGCTGTCCGACTTCGCCTCGTGCAACTACCTGGGGTTCGACCTCGACCCCGAGATCATGGAGGCCATCGAGCCCCACGTCCGCCGCTGGGGCACCCACCCCAGCTGGTCCCGCCTCCTCGGCAGCCCCACCCTGTACGAGGACATCGAGGACCAGCTCACCGAGCTGCTGGGCGCCCCCGACACCCTCGTGCTGCCCACGATCACCCACATCCACATGTCGGTGATCCCGCTGCTGGCCGGCGGGGGGACCGTCTTCCTCGACCGCCGGGCCCACAAGACGATCTACGACGGCACCAAGGTGGCCACCAGCAACGGCGCTCGGGTCAAGCGCTACGAGCACGACGACCTCGACCACCTGGAGTCGCTCCTGCGCGAGGCGGCCGGCGGCTCCCGGCTGATCTGCATGGACGGGGTCAACAGCATGACCGGCAACGCCCCCGACCTCCCCGCCTTCGCCGCCCTGGCCCGCAGGTACGACGCCCTGCTCTACGTCGACGACGCCCACGGCTTCGGCGTGATCGGAGAGCGGTCGCCCGACGAGCCGTGCAACTGGGGCAGCCGGGGGAACAGCATCGTCCGCCACTTCGGCGAGTCCTACGACAACGTGGTGCTCGTCGGCGGGTTCTCCAAGTCGTACTCGTCCCTGCTGGCCTTCCTGGCCCTGCCCACCCGGCTGAAGAACGTGCTGAAGATCGCCGCCCCGCCCTACCTGTACTCGGGCCCGTCGCCGGTGGCCTCGCTGGCCACGGTGCTGGCCGGGCTCGACGTCAACCGCCGCCGGGGCGACGCCATCCGCGCCGACCTCTACGCCAAGACCACCCGGGTCCTCGCCGGCCTCGATCGCCTGGGAGTGGCGACGCCGAACACCTCGGGCTTCCCCATCGTGGAGATCCCCCTGGGGGATCCCGACAAGATCGACGAGGTGGGCCGGTTCCTGTTCGACCGGGGCATCTACGTCACCCTCGCCGCCTTCCCGCTGGTGCCCCGCAACGAGGTCGGCTTCCGGGTCCAGGTCACCGCCTCCAACACCGACGAGGACATCGACCTCCTGCTCGAGGTCCTCGAGGAGGCCACCGACCGCTTCGGCCTGGCCGGCGCCTGGCACGGCGCCGGCTAGACGCCCGTGCGCCGGGTCCTCGCTCCACTCCGGGAGCGCAACTTCGCGCTCCTGTGGACGGGGATGACCGTCTCCCTGCTCGGGGACGGCATGCTGCTGGTCGCCCTGGCCTGGCAGGTCTACGAGCTGTCCAACGCCCCGTCGGCCATGGCCGTGGTCGGCCTGGCCATGACCGTCCCCCACGTGGCCTTCCTGCTCATGGGCGGCGTGGCCAGCGACCGCTTCGACCGCCGCCGGCTGATGATCGCCTCCGACGCGGTGCGGGGGGTCGCGGTGGCCGTGCTCGGGGTGCTGGCCGTCACCGGGACGCTGCGGCTGTGGCAGGTCTTTCCGATCATCGCCCTGTACGGGGCGGCCACCGCCTTCTTCGGGCCGGCGTTCGACGCCCTGGTGCCCGACGTGGTGTCCGAGGACCAGCTCACCCAGGCCAACGCCGTCGAGCAGTTCGTGCGGCCCGCGGCCCACGGCATGGCCGGCCCGGCCCTGGGCGGGGTGCTGATCGCCGCCGGCGGCAGCGGCACGGCGTTCCTGCTCGACGCCGCCACCTTCGCGGTGTCCATGGCCTGCCTGGTCCGGGTCCGGCCCCGGGTCGCCGCCGACCCGGGGCCCGTGGCCGCCACCCCCGCCCCGGCCGGCGTCCTCGACGACGTGCGGGAGGGGTTCCGGTTCGTACGGGCCAACGCCTGGCTCTGGGCCACCCTGCTTGCCGCCACCTTCGCCTACCTGCTCTTCACCGGCCCGGTCGACGTCCTGCTCCCGTACCTGGTCAAGAACGACCTGCACGCCGGGCCCGGGACCCTGGGGCTGGTCCTCGCCGTCGGTGGCGTGGGCGCCATCGGCGCCTCCCTCGCCGTGGGCTGGCTGGGGACGCCGCGGCGGGCCATGAGGTTCGTCTACCTGGCCTGGACGGTGTCGACCTTCGTGCTGGTCGGCTACGGCCTGGCCCGGGCCGCCTGGCAGGTGATGCTCGTCAGCCTGCTGTTCAACTCGCTGGAGGCGGCGGGCACGGTGGTCTGGCTCACCACCAAGCAGCGCCTGGTGCCCCGCGCCCTCCTGGGACGGGTGTCGAGCTTCGA
>JBOGIE010000247.1:0-4647 GCA_050742435.1 Acidimicrobiales bacterium
GCGCCCCGGCCGGCCTACAGCGTGCTCGACAACGCCGCCCTGCGCCTGTCGGGCCTGCCTCTCCTGGCCGACCACCACGAGCCCCTCGAGCGCCTGGCCAAGGAGCTGGCCGCGTCGGGCTGGGATCTCCCGTGAGCACCATCGCGGTCATCGGCGCCGGGTACGTCGGCCTCACCACCGCGGCCTGCTTCGCCGATGTCGGGCACCGCGTGACGTGCGCCGACGTGGTGCCGGAGAAGGTCGATCGGCTGTCCCGCGGCGACGTCCCCATCCTCGAAGCGGGCCTGCCCGAGCTGGTGCGGGCCGGCCTCGACGGCGGCCGCCTGTCGTTCGTCCTCGGCGCCGGCGCCGCCGTGCGCGGCGCCGAGTTCGTCTACCTGTGCGTCCCCACCCCCCAGTCGGTCGACGGCTCCGCCGACCTGTCGTACATCGAGGGGGCGGCGGCGGAGATCGGGCCGCTCCTGGTGCCGGAATGCGTGGTCGTGAACAAGTCCACCGTGCCCGTGGGGTCGACCCGGGTGGTCGAGGCGGTCCTCGGGCGGGACGACGTCACCGTGGTGTCCAACCCCGAGTTCATGCGCGAGGGCTCGGCCGTGCACGACTTCATGCACCCGGACCGCATCGTCATCGGCTCCGACGATCCGGAGGCCGCGGCCCGGGTGGCCTCGCTGTTCAGCGCCCTGCGGGCGCCGGTCATCGTCACCGACCCGGCGTCGGCGGAGACGATCAAGTACGCGTCCAACGCCTTCCTCGCCGCCAAGGTGTCCTACGCCAACGCGGTGGCCAACGTCTGCGAGGCGGTGGGCGCCGACGTGCGCGACGTCCTCCTCGGCATGGGGTACGACAAGCGGATCGGCTTCGAGTTCCTCAAGCCGGGGCCCGGCTACGGCGGCTCGTGCTTCCCCAAGGACATCAGCGCGCTCATCCGCATCGCCGAGGACGCCGGGTACGACTTCGGGCTCCTGCGCGGCGTCAAAGAGGTGAACGAGGAGCAGTTCGCCCGGGTGGTCGGCAAGGTCGAGCGCATGGCCGGCGGCTCGGTCGACGGCCGGGTGGTGGCGGCCTGGGGCCTGACGTTCAAGGCCCGCACCGACGACCTGCGCGACTCCCCGGCCCTCCAGGTCCTCCACCGGCTGATGGAGCGGGGCGCCGAGGTCCGGGCGTACGACCCCGCGGTCGACGGCGCGGCGGCGGCGGCCGACCCCCGTCTCGACCGCATCTCGGTCGGCCGCGACCCTTATGGCGTGTGCGAGGGGGCCGCCGTGCTCGTGGTGCTGACCGAGTGGGACGAGTTCCGCCGCCTGGACTTCGCCAAGGTCGCCGCCGCCCTCGCCGAGCCGCGGGTCGTCGACGGCCGCAACCTGCTCGACCCCGCCGCCCTCCGGCGCAAGGGCTTCGCCTACGAGGGCATGGGCCGGTGAGCGAGCACGCCGGCCCGGGCTGCCGGCCCAGCCGGAGCGCAGCGGAGGCCACCGCCGGAAGCCCACAGAGGGCCGGCGAGCGCAGCGACCAGGGGACACGGAGCGAGCACGCCGGCCCGGGCTGCCGGCCCAGCCGGAGCGCAGCGGAGGCCACCGCCGGAAGCCCACAGAGGGCCGGCGAGCGCAGCGACCAGGAGACACGGTGAGCAGGATCGTCGTCACCGGAGGGGCCGGGTTCCTGGGATCGCACCTGTGCCGGGCGCTGCTCGACCGGGGCGACTCGGTCGTCGCCGTGGACAACCTGATCACCGGATCCCTCGACAACCTGGACGGCATCTCCGGCCACCCGCGGTTCACCTTCCTGCACTCCGACGTGAGCAACTTCATCCACGTCCCGGGCCCCGTCCACGCCGTCCTCCACTTCGCCAGCCCGGCGTCGCCCGCCGATTTCGACCGCATCCCGATCCAGATCCTCAAGGTCGGCAGCCGGGGAACCCACAACACCCTGGGCCTGGCCAAGGACAAGGGGGCGCGGTACTTCCTGGCCTCCACCAGCGAGGTCTACGGCGACCCGCTCGTCCATCCCCAGCCCGAGAGCTACTGGGGGAACGTCAACCCGCTCGGGCCGCGCGGGGTGTACGACGAGGCCAAGCGCTTCGCCGAGTCGATGACGATGGCCTACCACCGCTACCACGGCATCGACGTGCGCATCGTCCGCATCTTCAACACCTACGGTCCCCACATGCGAGCCGACGACGGGCGGGTGGTGTCGAACTTCATCGTCCAGGCCTTGGCCGGCAAGCCCCTCACCATCCACGGGGACGGCACCCAGACCCGCAGCTTCTGCTACGTCGACGACGAGATCCGCGGCCTGCTGGCCCTGCTCGACTCTGACCACGTCGGCCCGGTGAACGTCGGCAACCCCGACGAGTTCACCGTCCTCGACCTGGCCGAGAAGGTGCTGGCCGTCACCGGTTCGTCGTCGGAGCTGCGGTTCGACCCCCGCCCGGTCGACGACCCGGCCCAGCGCCGGCCCGACCTCACCCTGGCCCGGTCGATCCTGGGATGGGAGCCGCAGATCGGCCTGGAGGAGGGCCTGGCCCGGACGGCGGAGTGGTTCGCCCGGAGGATGGACGGCGGCCGGCCCGGGAGGCCGGTCCCGGAGGCATCCACCAGCCGGCGCGAGGAACGAGGGCCGGCTGGTGCCTGAGGAGCTTCTCGACCCCGAGGGGCGGACGCTGTCGGTGATCGTGCCCGTCTACAACGAGCGCAACACCGTCGCCGAGGCGCTGCGGCGCATGCGGCTGGTCGAGCTGCCGGTCAACCTGGAGGTCGTCGTCGTCGACGACGGCTCGACCGACGGGACCACACAGATCCTCGGCGCCCTGGAGGACTCCACCGTCCAGGTCGTGCGCCATCCCACCAACCTCGGCAAGGGGGCGGCCATCCGCACCGGCCTCCAGCACGTGCGCGGCGAGCTGGTGCTGATCCAGGACGCCGACCTGGAGTACGACCCCGAGGACTGGCCCCGCCTGCTGCGCCCCATGCTGCGCGGCCGGGCCGACGTGGTCTACGGGAGCCGGTTCAGCGGGGAGGGGAGCATGCCGGCCTCGGACTGGGTCGGCAACCGGTTCCTCTCGCTGGTCACCAACCTGCTCTACAACACCAGCCTCTCGGACATGGAGTGCGGCTACAAGCTGTTCAGCCGCAAGGTGCTCGACGACATCACCATCGAGTCCGACCGGTTCGACTTCGAACCGGAGATCACGGCCAAGGTCCTGCGGCGCGGCTACCGGATCTACGAGGTGCCGGTGTCGTACTCGGGCCGGCCGGCGAGCGAGGGCCGCAAGTTCGACTGGCGGGACGGCTGCCGGGCCCTGGTCCCGCTCGTGCGCTACCGGTGGGGGAAGCTGCGGTGACCAGCGTGGGCGCGGTCGTCGTCAGCTACAACTCGGCCGCCTACCTGCCCGACTGCGTCCGTAGCCTGCGCTCGGAGGGGCTGACCGACGTGGTGGTGGTCGACAACGCGTCCAGCGACGGGTCGGTTCACGCCGTCCTAGCCGCCGACGCCGGTGTCCGCGTGGTGCAGACCGGGGCCAACCTGGGCTTCGGCGCGGCGGCCAACCGGGGCGTGGCCGACTGCTCGGGCGACTACGTCCTCGTCCTCAATCCCGACACGGTGGTCGAGCCCGGCACGGTGAAGGCCCTCTCCGAGGCCCTCGACCGCGACCCCGACATGGCCGTCGTGGGCCCCCGCATGGAGAACCCCGACGGCACCGTCTACCCCTCGGTGCGACGCTTCCCCGATCTGCCCGTGGCCTTGGGCCATGCCTTTCTGGGCCTGGTCTGGCCGGCCAACCCCTACACCCGGAACTACCGCATGCTCGACTGGGACCACGACCGGCCGGCGTCCGACGTCGACTGGGTGGGCGGGGCGTGCTTCCTGGTGCGGCGCACGGCGTTCGACGTGGTGGCCGGGTTCGACGAGGCCTACTTCATGTACGTGGAGGACGTCGACCTCTGCTGGCGGCTGGGCCGGGCCGGGTGGCGGATCGGCTACGAGCCCGCCGGGCGGGTCGTGCACGTGCTGGGCGGGTCGAGCCGGCAGGCGCCGTACCGCATGATCGCCGAACACCACCGGTCCCTCCTGCGCTTCGTGTCGAAGACCACTGAGGGCCCGCGCCGGGGCCTGGTGCCCCTCGTGGCCGCCGGTCTGGCGGTGCGAACGGTGGCGGCGTGGGCCCATCACGCCCTCGGCGGGAGGGCGTCACCGGCCTGAGGCACCCATGGGCACGACCTGAGGTACCCATGGGCACCGAGTAGCGTCGGATCCCAATGGGTAAGGCATCCTCCGCCAAAAAAGTCGCACGCGCCGCCCGTACCGGCGGCGGCCGGACCCGGCGCGGCTCGAGCTCGTGGGTCTGGCCCGCGCTCATGGCGCTCGTGGTCGTCCTGGGCACCGCCGGCATCGTCTACAGCCGCGACCAGCGCCAGCCGGACAACAGCCGGCCGTTCGCCGCCGGTCCCGGACGGCCCGCCGACCACTGGCATGCCGCCATCGGCTTCTACATGTGCGGCCAGTTCGCCCCGAACCTGCCCGAGGGCACCGACCCGCTCGGCATCCACAGCCACGGTGACAACATCGTGCACATCCACCCGTTCGGGCAGTCGTCGGCCGGCAAGCGGGCCACGCTCGAGATCTTCTTCGACACCGTCAACGTCGACG
>JBOGIE010000248.1:0-4609 GCA_050742435.1 Acidimicrobiales bacterium
GTGCGGCTCATCACCCGGCTGAACGTGGGCGGGCCGGCCCGGCAGGCCCTCCTGTTGACCCGGGACCTGGCCGACCGGTTCGACACCGTCCTGGCCGCCGGCCGGCCCACGGCGGTGGAAGGCGAGCTGCACGACGACGCCGTCACGGTGCGCAGGGTGCCCCTCGTCCGCCAGACCGACCCGGTGAACGACGGGCGGGCCCTGATGGCCGTGCGGCGGCTGCTGGCCCAGACCGCGCCGGACCTGGTCCACACCCACATGGCCAAGGCGGGCACGATCGGCCGGGTGGCGGCCCGCAGCATGCGCGACCGCCCCCGTACGGTCCACACCTTCCACGGCCACGTGCTGGAGGGGTACTTCCGGCCGTCCACCCAGCGGGCGTTCGTGGAGGTCGAGCGCCGCCTGGCCCGCCAGACCGACGCCCTGGTCGCCGTCAGCCCGGAGATCCGCGACGCCCTCCTCGACCTGCGCATCGGGAGGCCGGGGCAGTTCCACGTCCTCTCCCTCGGGTTCGACCTGAGCAGCTTCCTCGCCGTCGAGCGGCCGGCCGGCACGCTCCGGGCCAAGCTCGGCCTGGCCGCGGACGTGCCGCTGGTGGGGATCGTGGGGCGCCTGGTCCCGATCAAGGACGTCCCGACCATGCTGGCCGCTCTGGTGGATCTGCCCGCCGCCCACCTGGCCGTGGTCGGCGACGGCGACATGCGGCCGGCCCTGGAGGAGCGGGCCCGGCAGGTGGGGATCGCCGATCGGGTCCACTTCACCGGCTGGTGGCCCGACGTCCCCACGGCCCTGAGCGACCTCGACGTGGTCGCCCTGACCAGCCGCAACGAGGGTACGCCCGTGTCGCTGATCGAGGCCCAGGCAGCGGGGCGACCGGTCGTGGCCACCGACGTGGGCGGGGTGCGGTTCGTGGTGGAGGAGGGCGTGGGCGGGCACCTCGTCCCCCCGGGCGACGCACGTGCCCTGGCCGAGCACATCGCCCGGCTCCTCGCCGACCCGGGTCTGCGTCGGGACATGGGCGAGAAGGGGCGGGCCTCGGTGCGCCACCGGTTCGGCAAGGACGCGCTCCTGAGCGGGATCAGCGACCTCTACACTGGCCTCTTGGACCGAAGGCGTCCCCGACGGTGACGCGGACGCGCCCCGGCACGGCGAGGCCCACCGGTCAGCTGGTCGGACCCCTGGGCCGGGCGGGGGCGGGCCTGGTCATGGTGTTCTTCGTGGCCTTCGGCCTGGCCATCGCCCGGGCCGGCGCGGTCGTCGCCCTGCTGGCCCCGGCGGCCATGGGTGGGCTGCTGCTGGCCGTCCTCGTCCGCTACCTGACCGCCGAGGACGACGAGGACGATGCCCGCCGCATCGTCCGCTGGACGGCGTCCGCCTTCGTGCTCCACCTGGTGATCAGCCTGATCATCACCAACACGCTGTTCCTGCTCCGGTACCTGGGGCCGGACGCCGTCACCTACCACAGCATCGCCCGCGACATCGTCCGCCACTGGACCGACGGCTTCCCCTTCCCGTACGTGCCGAGCGGCAAGGAGGGCTTCTACTACCTGCTGGCCGGCCTGTACTGGGTGTTCGGCGCCAGCACGGGCGCCGGCCTGGCCGTGAACGCCGCCCTCGCCGCCGCCCTCGTCCCCCTGGTGACCGACACCACCCGCCGCCTGTGCGGGCACCAGGCCGCCCGGTTCGCCGCCCCTCTCACCGTGCTGGTGCCCGGCGTGCTGCTGTGGACGTCGCAGCTGCTCAAGGAGGCGGCCGTCCTGTTCCTCCTGGCCCTGGCCGCCAACTGCGCGGTGCGGGTTAGCGAGCGGATGACGCTGGGGCCGCTCGGCCTGCTGGCCGCGTCGATGGCCCTCCTCTTCACCTTCCGCGGGTGGGTGGGCGTGATGGCCGCCGGCGGGCTGGTCATCGGCGTCGCCTTCGGCCGCCGCCAGCTGCTCAGCGGCCTCGGCACCGGCGTGACCGCGTTCGCTCTCATCGGCCTGCTCGTGGTCGTCACCGGCCTGGGGTACTCGGGCTACGAGGCGGCGGTTGGCAGCGACCTCGAGCAGGCCAGCATCGTCCGGCGGGATCTCGCCCTCTCCGCCTCCAGCGGCTTCTACGCCGAGGTCGACATCTCCACGCCGGCCCACGCCCTGTCCTACCTGCCGCGGGCCATGGTGACGTTCCTGCTCGGGCCCTTCCCCTGGCAGATCGAAGGGGCCCGGCAGCTGCCGGTCATCCCCGACATGCTGGTCTGGTGGGCCCTGCTGCCCAGCCTGTGGCGGGGGATCCGGATGGCGGCACGGCGCCGGGGCCGGCAGGTCCTCGTCCTGTTGATGCCGGCCCTGACCACCAGCATCCTCCTGGCCCTGGCCATCGGGAACTTCGGGACGCTGCTGCGCGAGCGCGCCCAGGTGTTCGTCCTCCTCCTGCCGTTCATCTGCCTCGGGCTGTCGCTCCGAGGCCGCCCAGACGCCGGCGACGCCTCCCGGGCCGAGGCGTCGCCGCCCGTCGTGCAGCCGGCCCGACGGTAGGATGTGCCGGTGGCGGTGAGGTACCAGACGTCGAACAACAGCATGGAGCTGCGGGATTACCTGTCGCTCCTCAACCGCCGGAAGTGGATCATCGTCCTGGCCGTGCTGCTGGTCGCGGGCACCGCGTTGGTCGCATCGTTCCTGCAGACGCCCGTCTACGAGGGCAAGGCCCGGCTGTTCCTGGAGACCAACGCCTCGGTCTTCGACCTCAACGGCGCCCAGCAGCTGAGCCCGGCCCGGGTGCAGACCGAGATCCAGGTGCTGCAAAGTGCCCCGGTGAAGGCCGCGGTGCGGGAGAAGCTGGGGGCCGCCCCGCCGGTGTCGGTCACCCAGGTGGGCCAGACCGAGGTGCTCGAGGTCAGGGTCCGGGCGCCCCAGCCCCTGCGGGCGGCCGAGTTCACCGACGCCTACGTGACGTCCTACCTGGACTACCGGCGCAAGCAGGCGGTCGACGACCTGGTGGCCAAGGCCAAGGAGATCCAGCGGGTCCTCGACGACCTCAAGAACCAGGTCGCCGACCTCGACGCCCGGGCCGCCACCACCACCACCCGGCCGCCCAACGCCGGCGGGCCGGCGGCGTCGAACTCCGAACGCGACGCTCTCATCAGCCAGCAGGCCCTGTTCAAGCAGCGGCTCGACCAGCTGGACATCGACACCTCGGTCACCAGCGCCAACGCCTCCGCCGCCACCCCGGCGGAGGCCAGCGACACCCCGGTCAGCCCCCGCCCGGTGCGCAACGGCGTCCTGGGCGTCAGCCTCGGCCTGATCCTGGGCATCGGCGCCGCCCTGCTCATCGAGCACCTGGACGACTCCATCAAGTCCAAGGAGGACCTGGAGATCGCGGCCAACGGGCTGCCCGTGCTGGGCATGATCCCGGCCGTCGCCTCGTGGAAGAACCGCAACGAGACCCGGGTGATCTCCCGGGTGGAGCCGAGCTCGCCCGCGGCCGAGGCCTACCGGAGCCTGCGCACGTCGATCAACTTCCTGGGCGTCGACCGGTCGATGCGGGTGCTCCAGATCACCAGCTCCAACGCCTCCGAGGGCAAGACCACCACCATCGCCAACCTGGCCGTCGCCCTGGCCCGGGCCGGCGAGCGGGTGGTCATCGTGAACTGCGACCTGCGCCGCCCGCGGATCCACGACTTCTTCGACCTGCCCGACTCCGTCGGGTTCACCAACGTGTTCCTGGGCGAGATGCCCATCTCCGCCGCCCTCCAGTCGGTGCCCGGCGAGCCCAACCTGCGGATCCTGGCCTCCGGCCGGCTCCCGCCCAACCCCTCCGAGCTGCTGTCGTCGCCCCGCACGGAGCAGATCTTCTCCGCCCTCAAGAGCCAGAACGTGATGGTGCTGATCGACTGCCCGCCGGTCCTGCCCGTGACCGACGCCGCCGTGCTGTCGTCGCGGGTCGACGGCACCGTGCTGGTGGCCTCGGCCGGCTCGACCACGGGGAAGGACCTGGGTCGGGCCCTGGAGCTGCTGGGCCAGGTCGGGGCCCCGATCCTCGGCACCGTGCTCAACGGCGTCACCGCCGAGGGCGGGTACGGCTACCAGTACGGCTACTACACCCCCCCGCCGCCGGAGGACGACAAGAAGAGCGCCGGCAACGGGCGCAAGGCGGCCAAGGCGGCCCGGAAGAGCGAGAGCCGCTCGCCCGCCGGCGGCTGACCGAGGTTACCCGGTCGGGGTCATCTGAGTAACGGCGCCAAAGTGGCCAACAATTCGTCTACTAACGAGGGTTAGATGCCGCACCGAGAGCCCCCCTCCTCGGAAGAGGTAGGTCAGGACTGGTGAAGCGCATCGTCGAGATCAGCGAGCACGGCCCGGCTTCGGTCGCTGAGGGACTCGTCCCCAAAGACCTCCATCGTGATGCGGCTCGCCTCCGCCGCGCTGGAGGCACCAACGAGACGGGACAGGACGAGGATGTCGGCGATGTCGCCCTGGCGGGCGGCGCGAACCTTCATGGCCAAGAGATGGCGGGGAGACGCGGCGAGGACCGTGAGGCCCGGGCGATCCAGGACCGCGGAGGCGTCAACGTCCGGCCCGGGAGGGAGGTAGGAGGTTGCCTGCTCGTTGAGCCACCAGGACGGGAGGCCTAG